>CAZLRW010000016.1:34614-50732 GCA_964561925.1 uncultured Flavobacteriaceae bacterium | reverse complement strand
CGCAAGACCGACGTCGACATCGTCTACAAGTCGCTGTCGAAGCACGGGTTCTCCGTCGCCGCGTTGCACGGCGACCTGCCGCAGCCGGTGCGCACGAAAACGCTTGAGAGTTTCCGCGCCGGCTCGATCCAGTTGCTGTGCGCCAGCGACGTTGCGGCGCGCGGCCTCGACATTCCGGCGGTCAGCCACGTGTTCAATTTCGACGTGCCGATCCACGCCGACGACTATGTCCACCGCATCGGCCGCACGGGCCGCGCGGGACGGCAGGGCCATGCGTTCATGCTCGCAGGTCCGCACGACTTCAAGTACGTGGCGGCGATCGAGAAGCTCACGGGCAAGAAGCTTGACCGCGAAGAGATGACCGACATCGAAGTGGCGCCCGACACGCGCCCGCATCGCGGCGATCGCGAACGCGGCCGCGAACGCGACGGCAAACGCGGGCGCGGACGGGATCGCGACCGCAGTCGTCATCGCGGCGACGTACCCTATCACGATCAAGTCGCTTCAATGGAGCCCGTCGACGCCGCGCAAGTCGCAGCGACGCCGGCGGTGGAGGCAAGCGCCGCTCAACCTCGCGAAGACAAGCCACGGCACGAACGCCCGCGGCGCGAACGGGATCAGCGGCCCGCGCGGGGCGAGCGCAAGGACCGCGGCGAGCGGCACGGCGGCCAGCGCAGCGAGGCGCAGCGCGGCGAACGTCCGCATGCCAAGGCGACGCATCACCAAACGCAGGATCGCCCCGCGAAGGTGGACCCTGCGGCAAAGCCCGAACGGCGCCATCGCCGGGACGAAAGACCCGAGCGGGACGAGCCCGCAGGTCCCGGCATGGGTGCGCACACGCCGGCGTTCCTCATGCGCCCGGTGCCCGGGCACCTGATCAAGCGCAAGAAGGAGAGCGAGACGGTTTAGCGCCGCTCGCACCTGTCGCGTTCGTACTTGATCAGGTCGATCTCGCAAGCTCGCGGTGTCCACCATACGCGTGCCTGCCCCGCCCGCGTAAAGCCGAGCTTCGTCAAGACCCGGCCGGACGCCGGGTTGTCGGCGGCATGGCCGGACGTCAGCCGCCTTAGCGTCAACTCGTCGAACGCAAACGTCATGACCGCGCGCGCGGCTTCGCTAGCGAGCCCTTGACCCCACGAGGGCTCATCGAGCCAGTAGCCCAGCTCCCCTGCGCCGTTCGCAATCTCATCGACGTCGCAGGTGCCGATCAGCCGGCCTTCGCGCTCGATCGCAAAGCGGTGGGCACTACCCGCCTCACGCTCCGGCCCGTGTGTCGCGATCCACGCGCGCGCCAAGTCTTCAGTGTACGGATGGGGTACCGGCCGCATCATGCGGACGACGTTCCAATTCGACAGGATTTCGGCAAAACGGCCGGCGTCGCTTTCGCGTGCCGGCCGCAGGATGAGTCTTTCCGTCCGAAGGATCGTCAAGTTCAGCGCTTGATCGAGCCCGCGAGCTGCTTGTCGATGCCGGCGCCGTAGGGGGCGCGGATGTTGGCAAGCTGCTTCTCGACGAAGTTCGACGTGGGCTGCTGATAGATCGCCTTGCGGTGGCTGAACTGACGGAAGCCGTCGATGCCGTGATAGGCGCCCATGCCGGACGGACCGACGCCGCCGAACGGCAGGTCCTCCATCGCCACGTGCATGATCGTGTCGTTGACGGTGACGCCGCCTGAGGTCGTGCGCGTGAGTACGCGCTCCTTCTCCTCGCCGTCTTCGCCGAAATAGTAAAGGCCGAGCGGACGGGCGTGCGCGTTCACGTAGCCGATCGCCTCGTCCAAGGACTTGTACGTCTTTACCGGCAGAACCGGCCCGAAGATCTCGTCCTGCATCACCTTCATGTCGTCGGTCGGATCGAGGATGATGGTCGGCGCGATCTTGTGGTGGGGCTGCTGACGCAGATCTTCCTTCGCCGGATTGATCTCGACGACCTTCGCGCCCTTCGACTTCGCTTCGTCGATGTAGCCGCGCAGGCGATCGAAATGGCGCTGGTTGATCACCGACGTGTAGTCCGGGTTGTCCTTCAGCGTCGGATACATGCGGGTGACGGCGGCGGTCGCCTTGTCCACGAACTCGTCGCGGCGCCCCTCAGGCACGAACACATAGTCCGGCGCCAGGCAGATCTGGCCCGCATTCAGCGTCTTGCCGGTCATGACGCGCGTCGCCGTCAGTTCGATGTTCGCGTTCTGACCGACGATCACGGGCGACTTGCCGCCGAGTTCCAGCGTGACGGGAACGAGGTTTTCGGACGCCGCGCGCATGACGTGGCGGGCGATCGAGGTTGCGCCCGTGAACAGCAGGTGGTCGAACGGCAGACGCGAGAACGCCTCACCCGTGTCCGGCCCGCCGACGCAGACGGCGATTTCGGCTTCGTCGAACGCCTTCTTGAACATGCGCGCCATCAAGTCCGACGTCGCGGGCGTGAACTCCGACGGTTTGATCATACACCGGTTGCCGGCGGCGAGGATGCCGGCGAGCGGCGTGAACGTCAGATTGACCGGGAAGTTCCACGGCGAGATCACGCCCACGACGCCCAGCGGCTGATAGTGCACTTCGGCCTTCGCGCCGAACCAGCCCAGGATCGCAGGCGTCGGCTTGCGCTTTTCGACCCGCATCCACTTTCGCAGGTTCTCCTTCGCGTGCTTCAGCGGTCCGATCGAACCCGCGACGTCCGTGAACTTGCTCATCTGCGGCGAGCGGCTGCCGAAGTCCTTGTTCAGTGCGTCGGCGATCTCTTCCTGATGATCGATCAGAAGCCCGATGCAGCGGTCGATGCGGTCGATGCGGATCTCGGCGGACGGCGGGCCGTCCTTCAAGTATGCGGCGCGCTGCTTGTCGAGCAAGGCTTTCATCTGTTCCGCAGTGGCCGATTTCACCGGCATTTCCCTGACGTTCATGGGCACATTCTCCGTGGGCTGATGGCAATTCGTTCGTGCCGCCTTATAGACGAAATCGGCATGCCTGGAAAACGCGTTAACCGATGAGGCGCGGCATTCCGCGGACCGGCCCGCGACACCTTTACGGATAGCGGCGAAATACGCGCCGAACGCGAAGTTTAATCGAATTTTTGGCTCTACCTGCAAACATGTGTGAAGCGCCACAGGGGAAGCCGTCCGCGAGAATCGCCGCCGGCTGGATAGGGAGTTTCAACCGTGCACTACTGGGAAATGCCGGATCACGCGCGCGCGCTCTGCGACCGCGCCTTGGAGCTCATCCGCGACTACAAGCAGGCGCCCACGCCGCCTCACTACGAACTCTGGTTCAACTATGCGTCGGGCCTCAATCACGAGCTGATCGATGCGCTCGACACAGCCGTGCAAGCCGGACAAGTGGCCGATCCGGCAGCAATGCGCGATCTGCACATGCGCTTCTTCGGCGGTCAGCTCACGAACGCGATCGACGACATGGGATCGAAGCTGCAAGAGGAATTGCAGAAGTTCGCCTCAGTGCTTGAAGACGCGGGCCAAGATACCGCGACCTACGGCAAGTCGTTGAGCGTTGCCGCCCAACAGCTCGGTCACGGCGACGTCGGCCAGATCAAGGTCATCGTCGAAGGCATGGTCGCGGCAACCCGCGCGATGGAGGCCAAGCAGAAGGCGCTCGAGAGCGAACTCAAGACGTCGAGCAGCGAGATCAATTCCCTGCGCAACCGGCTTGAGAGCATTCGCGAGGAAAGCCGCGTTGATGCGCTCACGGGCCTGTTGAACCGCCGCGGCTTCGACGAGAAGGCGACCGCGGCATCGAAGGAGAGTGACGAAGCGGGTACCCCGCTGTGCCTCCTGATCGGCGACGTCGACCACTTCAAGAAATTCAACGACACCTGGGGTCACGCAACCGGCGATCAGGTCCTTCGCCTCGTCGCGCAGTGCTTCAAGGCGAACGTCAAGGGCCGCGACACCGCGGCGCGCTACGGCGGCGAGGAGTTCGTCGTTTGCTTGCCCTCGACCGCCATCGCGAACGCTATCACGCTGGCCGAGCAGATCCGTCACGCCGTCGAATCGCGCAAGATCGTCAAGCGATCGACCGGCGAGACGTTGGGCTCGATCACGCTCTCGATCGGCGTCGCGCAGTACGTGCCCGGTGAGCCGATTGCCGACACGTTGAACCGCGCCGACCAATGCCTCTATGCCGCCAAGCGGACGGGCCGCAACCGCGTCGTCGCCGAGAACCAGCTTGCCGCTACGGAAGTGTCTCAGCCGAAGCGCGCCTGACGCGCATCCGGCATTGCACTCTTAGACTTCCTGTGATGGCCTGAAGCAAATCGCTTCGGGCCATCATCGTTTCATGACGTTCGAAAACATCATCATCGACACGAAGGACGGCGTCGCCACGCTGACCTTGAACCGGCCGCAGTCGCTCAACAGCCTGAACAAGGGACTGATCGACGACATCCGCGCAGGCTTGCGTGCGCTCGCGCCCGACGACGGCGTGCGCGTACTCGTGATCACCGGCGCGGGCCGCGGCTTCTGTGCCGGCGCCGACCTCGCAGCCGCCGGCTTCAACGACGGCGTCGCGCGCAGCGTTGGCGAAGGTATCTCCCATTCGATGGAGATCGGCTACAACCCGCTCGTACGCGAACTGGCTGGTTTTCCGAAGCCGGTGGTCGTCGCCGTGAACGGCGTCGCCGCTGGCGGCGGTGTGGGTTTGGCACTCTCGGGCGACATCGTTCTAGCGGCGAAATCGGCCTACTTCGTTCAGGTCTTCGGCCCACGGCTCGGGCTTGTTCCCGACATGGGCTGCACCTGGTACTTCCCGCAGCTCTTGGGCCGCGCCCGCTCGCGCGCGCTCGCGCTGCTCGGTGACCGCCTGCCGGCCGAAAAGGCCGCCGAGTGGGGCTTGATCTGGTCCGCCGTCGACGATGGTGCGCTGATGAGCGAGGCGCAAGCGCTGGCGCAACGATTGGCCAAAGGACCCTCAAACGCGTTCCGTGAAATCAAGCGGGTGCTGGACGCGGCTGCGGAGAATACTCTCGACGAGCAACTCGAACTCGAACGCCGGACGCAGCGCGTGCTCGGCGATACGGACGATTTTCGCGAAGGCGTGACGGCCTTCCTCACGAAGCGCGAACCGCAATTCAAAGGCAAATGACGGAGACGACGATGGAATTCGAACGCGTGAAGGTCGACGTGCACGGCCGCGTCGGCGTGTTGACGCTCAATCATCCGGAGGTGATGAACGCCGTCAGCCCGGAAATGCTCAAGGGCCTGACCGCGGCGATGGGCTATATCGAGCACCCCGATCGCGGCCTGCGCGCGCTGGTGATGACCGGGACCGGCCGCGGCTTTTGCGCGGGCGCCAATCTCGCGGGCGGCGCCGGTTCGAACGCGTTCGCACCGGGCGAGCGTGACGCGGGTGCTGCTCTCGAAACTATGTACCATCCCTTCTTGCGACGGCTGCGCAATCTGAAAATGCCGCTCGTCACTGCCGTCAACGGCGCTGCTGCGGGCGTGGGCATGAGCTTCGCACTGATGGGCGACATGATCCTCGCCGCGAAGTCCGCTTACTTCCTGCAGGCGTTCCGGCGCATCGGACTCGTACCGGACGGTGGATCGACCTGGCTGCTGCCCCGTCTCGTCGGATTGGCGCGCGCGAAGGAGCTTTCGCTCATGGGCGAGAAGTTGAGCGCCGAGCGCGCCCTCGAATGGGGCCTCATCAACCGTGTCTACGACGACGGCGCGCTCGTGCCGGAGGCGATGAAGCTCGCCGAAGAGCTGGCGTCAGGCCCGACGGTAGCGCTTGGTCTGATCCGAGGCCTCTATTGGGCGAGCCCGAACAACACCTACGAAGAGCAGCTCGACGCCGAACGCCAAGCGCAAAAGGAAGCCGGGCGCGCCGAAGACTTCACCGAAGGCGTCGGCGCGTTCCTTCAAAAGCGGAAGGCGGAGTTCAAGGGCCGCTGACGTTAGCGGTCCCCTGCAACCTCCGTGAACGTGATCACGACGCGCTTCTGACCCGAGGCCGGCGCGGCGAAATTTGCCGTCTTAGTGATGCCTTCGAACATCCCGGCCACGCGGTACTTGCCCGGAGGCAACTTCGCGAGCAGCCAGGGACTCTCGCAGTTGACCTCGAACAGCGCATTCCCCTTGTCGTCGGAGACGATGACGGAGATGTCGCTCAAATACTGCGCATCGCGGTTCGCGAATTCGATCCGCACCGGGAATTCGGGCCAACGCGGATCGTCGCGCGCTTCGTCGCCCACGCCGGTGCAGGCGAGCTCGAAACCGCCAACCTCCGTCGGTGTATCGGCGGGCAGAGTGCTCGCTTGGGCCGCGACGGCCGAAGCAACGGACAGGCAGATGCCCAAACTGATCAGACGCATGTGTGTTCTCTCCGTGAGTCGCCCCCGGCTCACGCAGATGATAGCGCCGTTTCGCGGCCGACCGCAGAGCCCGGCGATCAGAAATTGACGCGTTGTGTGATGGCCCCGTCGACGACAAGGTTCGCACCGGTCGTGAAGGACGACGCCGGGCTTGCGAGGAACACGGCCGCGTTCGCGATTTCCTGCGGCGTGCCCATCCGGCCGGTCGGGTTCGACTTCATCGCTTGGTTGTAGCGATCGGGCATGTTCTGCTCGATCATCTGCCAAACGCCGCCCTTGAAATAGACCGTGCCCGGCGACACCACGTTTACACGCACCTTCCGCTTCGCATACTCGCGCGCAAGCCCCTTCGCGTAGTGGATCAGCGCCGCTTTGATGGCGCCATACGCGTTGCCGTTCTGCGTTTCGGCCGCCGAGACGGAAGAAATGAACACCACCGACGCATCGCCCCGTTCTGCCGCCGACTTCTCGAGATGAGGTCTTGCGGCTTCGAACGCATTCATCGCGCCCAAGATATCGATCTTGAGCAGCGACTCCCAAGCCTCGGCATGCGCCCCCATGGTCAAGGCGCTCGCGTTCGACACCAGGATGTCGAGGCCGCCGAAGGTCTTGGCCGCTTCCTCCACCCAAGTCTTGAGCGCCTCGCCCTTGGCGATGTCAACGGCGGCACCGGTCACCCGCACACCCGTCTTGGACAGAGCGCCAATGGCTTCCTCGACCTGCTCGGCATTCCGGGCGCATATCGCGACGTTGACACCCTCCGAAGCCAGCGTTTCCGCAATCGCCCGGCCAATGCCCCGCGTGCCGCCTAGAACGACCGCCCGTTTGCCCAACAGATGAAGATCCATGTGCTCTGCTCCTGTGTCGGCGCTTGATTAACCGATGACCGGCGACAGCGCCAGCGCCTGGCTCCAGTTTGATCCTGGTCAGGGCGGCGGACCGTTGTGATACGCTACTCCTCAGTCAACAGGAGACCCGCGGATGCTCAAGAGCTTGCTGATCGCGCTGCACGACACGCCTGCCTCGCTCGAGGCGAAGAAGCTGGCGCTCGCACTCGCACGCAAGCACGGCGCGGCGGTTCATGGGCTCGCGATCGTCGATCCGGACATCGTTTCGCCACCTGAGCCGACCCCCGTCGGCGGCGACGCCTACAAGCAGCGCAAGGACGCCGCTCTCGTCGAACGCGCGAAGGCAGCGGCCGAAGAACTGGTGCGCCGCTTCACCAACGAGTGCCGCATCGCAAGCGTCAGGGACGACGCGCAGGTAATCGTCGGCGAGGCAGCGGCGAGTCTGGTTGCGGCCAGCGCGCTTCACGATGTGGTTCTTCTCGGCGCCGACTGCGACTTCTCCGGCGAGCCTGCCGACTTAAGCCCGCTCATCGCCGGCCTTTTGCGCAACAATCCAAGACCCCTGCTCGTCTCGCCCCGCCAGGCGAACGCGGATGGTCCCACTCTTGTTGCATACGACGGCTCGATTCCGGCGATGCGCGCGCTCCAGCTTTTCTGCGCGCTGGGATTGCGCACCGAGCACGAAGCGATCGTCGTCAGCGTCGATGACGACACCGTCAAGGCCGCCGCGACGGCAGAGACGGGCGCCCGCTTCCTGAGTATGCGCGGCTATAAGACCAGCACACGCCCTTCACCCCCCGACGGCGACGTGACAGGCACTCTAATCGACACAGCACGGGCAGCTGGGGCGGCCATGATCGTCGCCGGCGCTTATGGCCACCGCGGTTGGCGCGAGTGGCTCCTGGGCACGACCACGGAGCGCTTGCTGACTGCAAGCCCCTCACATCTGTTCATCCACCACTAATCGCGCAGTGGAAGCTTCAGGCTCGGTACTGGGCCCATATCGAGGACGGCGGGCGTTCCTTGCGCAAAGCCGACTTGGGCGGTCGATGCGCCCATGCCAAGCGCGAAGGGCGCGGCGACGAAATCGCCGAGTTTCAACCCGGCGAGAATGCCGTCCTCGAACGTCGCGGCGATGCGTTGCGTGAGATCGCTCGCCGGCGCTTCGTTGTGCGACAGCAACATCTCGCGCCCGTCGGGCGCGCGCTCGGGCAACGCAGGCCAATCGCCGTCCGCCTGGCGCGGGATACGAACGATGAAGGCCTTGCGCGCGTGGAACCGTCCGCGCCGCGGTTCGGCGTAGTTCGCAAAGACGATCAGGTCGAACCCGTCGCTACGCATCTGCGCGCGATCCATCCGCGCCCAGAGCGCCTTCACCTCTTCGTACTTGCGCTGAAGGTCCGCGATCGGCGTTCGCGTCACGAAGTTGATTTCGGCCACGCGCTTGAACCCCGCCGGCGCGCCGACTTCAACGGCCTGTTCGACGGCGAACGTCCCGAATTTGCCGATCTCCATCTTCTCCGATGGCGTGGCCTTCCACGCAGCCGGATCCTGCGCGACCTTCCAAGCCTCAGCTCCCGGCTGGCGAAGCCAAACGCCGTTGGCGCCGCGCATGTAGAGGAAATCCTCGAACGATGCCGTCCCGGGCCGCCGCACATTGACGGTCGCGCGCGTGTGATAGCCCTTTTCGGCAGCACCCATCAGAACGGACTCGAACAACCGGTCCGACGCCTCGATCAGTCGCTTGCGATCGGCGTGGATCGCATCGTCGGAGAGCGCGACATTGATATGGATCGTTTTCGGATTGCCGACGCGCGCTTGGCTTTCGCCCGCCCCCAGGAGCAGGTAGCGATACCCGTCCAGATTCAACGCCTTCTCGCGCGCCGCTTTGGCAGCCCCAATGCCGAGCGACAGTGCGACGGCGCCCAAAACGGCCCAACGGCCGCAGATGTCCAGAATGCGCAAGCGATGCCCCCACCCATTGCGTTTCCCGGAGCCTAGGTTCGCTAAGGTCCGCAAGGCAACCCCGCTTGTTGGTTACCCGAGCCCGTGGGACATTCCGGACCTTATGCGGACGATCGGTGTTGCATGTCTGTTGCTGGCGGCCCTCAGCGCGCCCGCCCTCGGCCGCGGGTTGGACAAGATCGAGCCGCAGCCCAAGGGCTGGCAAGGGCAGGTGTTCGAACCCCGCTTCGACTACCCAGCCAAGGTGGCGCGCCAAAGCCTGCCCTGGATGGAGACGAGTTTCCGCAAGGAGCCGGAGCGCTACCTGCGTCAGGTCCTCGCCTATGCGCTTGAGGGCCAGGACCGTCGGCACTGGCGCCTGCAAGCGAACGCCGTGCGCAGCTGGTACCACGTCCCGTGGCTCGGACCCGGTGCAAACGGGCGCGAGTTCATCCATGGCCTCACGCGTGGGCGCGACTTGCAGCCCGGCGAACTCGGAACGGCGTGCCGGCAAACCTGGGCGCTCGCGTTCTACAACGACATCGGCGGCTTGACGATGGGAAGGATTTGGCAGCGCACTGCCAAAGGCGTCGATCCGGATTTGACTGCGCTTCCGTTCCCCGTCGGCACGGTCGCGGTCAAGCTCGCCTTCACCGATGCAGACGTGGCCGACGACCCGCGGATGGCCGACGCCCCCGAAATCGACGCCAACATTCACGCCGACGCCACGCCGGACGACGGCAGGTGCGCCGACGCGATCGATGCGCGTGGAAGGCCCGCGGCCCGTGCGCCGCGAGCGCTTCGGCTGGTCCAAGTCGATCTTGCCGTGCGCGAAGAACGCGCCAGCTACAAAACGGGCTGGGTCTTCGGCAGTTTCACTTACGACGGCACCCGGCCGGGCAACGACCCCTGGGCGAAGCTCGTGCCGATGGGTCTCATGTGGGGCAACGACCCCGCCTTGAGCGACACGGACGCCGCGGGCGGCGCCACGCCGCGCCAAAGCATTGTCTTCCCTGCGGGCCAAGGCTTCGGCCGCGGCGGGCGCATGAACGGGCTGGTCGACGAGCGCGGCTCGGCCTGTTCGTCCTGTCATATGGCGGCGCAATGGCCCACGATCGCGCCGATGAGCGCGCCCGCCGGCTGGGAGCACGCCCGCTGTTGGTTTCGCAATCTCGACACCCGCTACCCGTTCGGCTTTGCACCGGAAACGCGCAGCGGCTGCAGCGACCCCGCAGCATTGAAACTCGTCCGCCCGCTCGACTTCTCGCTGCAACTCGGCATCGCGCTACGCAATTGGAGCCTCGAGAAGACCGCGACGAAAGATGCGCGAACGCGGATCGGCAAGTTGACGCGCCGAGGCGACAAGTTGCACGTGGATGGCTTGGAGAGCCTGCCGCTCAAACGGTAGTCAGCGCTTGCGCTTCCCCTTCGGCGCAACCAAGGGCAGGTCGCGCGGTACCGCTGCCGGTCGCGACTTACGTTTTTTCGCACGCCCGGCGATCGCAACCCCGTAGGCCCTGCGCGCCCAAGTGGCAAGTTCTTCCGCATCGTCCAGCAGTCGCGGCGGCACTTCGAGATAGCTCATTGCGAGAATCTCGCCGTGCTTGTTCTCGAACATGAAGGGCTTTGAGCCTTCTGCCTCGAACGCCTCGCGCGTCTCGTCGTTTGCCTTGAGATAGATCCGTTCGTCCGCGATCAGCGCAAACATCTGATCCTTGAAGTAGACGCCGGCCCCGCCGAACATCAGCTTGACCTTCACCTCCCCGAACGGCGCAAAGAGGTCGACGACATAATCGCGAAACGCGGCGCTGACGGGCATGGCACCAACCTCCCTGCCCGATCCTAGCCAATCACGCCTACGCGGCCACCTTCTTAATATCGGCAATGAACGCGTCGATCGCCGCACCCAGCTGCGCGGCACGCTCGCTGAGTTCGCCAACGGACACTTTCACCATCTCGGACGCCTGCTCCGTCTCGGCAGATGCCTTCGACACCTCGCCTGCGGCTCCCATGACCGAGGTCGTGTTCCCGGCGGCGTGTTGCGCAGAGCGTGCGATTTCCGCAGTCGCAGCCGTTTGCTCCTCGGCCGCGGCGGCAATGACGGTCGAGATGCTCTTGACCTCCGAGATCGTCGCCGAGATTGCACCCACGGCCGTGATCGTGTTCGCAATGTCTTGCTGCGTCGCTGTGACTTGTGCGGAAATGTCGCCGATCGCTTGCGCCGTCTGGCGCGCGAGCGCCTTGACCTCGTTTGCAACGACTGCGAAGCCTTTGCCCGCCTCGCCCGCATGAGCCGCCTCGATCGTCGCGTTGAGCGCCAGCAGATTGATCTTGCTTGCGATGTCCTCGATGATGCCGCCGATCGCGCCGATCTGCTTTGCCCGCGCGGCCAGCGCGCTCAGCGCCTTCTCGGCCTCGAGATTTTGGTCGGCTGCGGTCGTCGCCGCCGCGTTCGCGCGGTTGATCTGCGCCATGATCTCCTTCACGGAGGCCGACATTTCCTCGGCCGAGGCCGCGACCGCGCCGACGCTTTTCGCAGCTTCGTCGGACGAGGCGTTCAGCGCATCCACCTGACGCGTGTTCCCCTCCGCCAGCGTGGTCAGCGTATCCGACGTCGCCGTCAACGTCGCTGCCGTCGTGTTCAAATGTTGAGCCATACGCTTCACCGACTCTTCGAGTCGCCGCGCCGCCTCTTGCAGATGGCCGACGACGTTCGATCGTATCTTTTCGACCGACTGGTTCAGCGTTTGCGCACCCGTCCGATAGACGCCCGGCATACCGGTGAGGATGATCTTGCGGTAGTACTTCTCCTCCGCCGCATGGCGAAACATGGCCATCGCTTCACGGAAGAACGCGTCCGCATTGTCCATGACGGCGTTCATCGCATCGATCATGTCGCGCATCTCGCCGCGCGCGTCGAACGAGACGATCCGCTTATCGAAGTCCCCCCTGGCGACATCCGCCGCGACGGTCCGGATGAGCCGCAAGACCGCGCGCGCCCGCTGCAGCGCATAGAGCGCCCCGGCCGACGCCGTCAGCACCACGAGAGAGGCAACGACCGCAACCGACAACCAGCCCAGGACCGAGGCGCCGAGCGAAACCGTCGCGGCGCCGGCGGCAGCGCCGGCGAGCGCAAACGCCTTAGATTCCCAGGACAAAGCGGTCATAATCGGTGCCCTTGGACTTGAGAAGTGCATGGAGCGTGGCGGTGGCGTCCTCGAGCCCTTGCTTCGGACCGGCGTTGCGTTCGCGCTCGGCAAGCAAGCGGTAGACCGGCTCGACCGCCGCGATCGCATCGCGTCGCGGCACGCGCCTGTTGGAGTGGTAGCCCACGATCGACCCGTTCTGATCGTAGGTCGGGGTCACATGCGCAAACACCCAGTAGTGGTCGCCGTGTTTGGCCGTGTTGACGACATAGGCGAACACTTCGAACCCTGCCGCGATCCGCTCCCATAGCAGCTTGAACACCGACCGCGGCATTGCCGGATGGCGAATGAAATTGTGCGGCCGGCCGATCACTTCGGCAAGGTCGTAGCCGGCGACGTCCAAGAACGTCCGGTTCGCGTAGGTGATGATGCCGCGTGCATCGGTCTTGCTGACGATCACGCTGGACTCGGGAAAGGTCCGTTCGACGCCGGTCGGCGTTACTGTGGGCCGTGACATCTCTGCGACGCGCACCGTGTTGTTGCTCTTGCGCGCGAAGTTACGCGAAGCCGCACCGACCTCACTTGATCGGGGTCAATTGCACACCGGAATTTGTTTTTCCGCGCGTCAATCTTTCGGTAACGATTCGACTACTGCACCGCCGCCTTCAGGGCCACGGACTCGCCGCAGCCGCAGGCGCTGGTTTGGTTCGGGTTGTTGAACACGAAACGCGCCTGCAGCTTGTCGCGCACGAAGTCCATCTCGGTGCCGAGCAGGAACAGGATCGCCTTCGGGTCGATCAGGATCTTCACGCCCTTATCCTCGACCACTTCGTCGAGCGGGTTCTGTTTCTCCGCGTAGTCCATCGTGTAGGACATGCCGGCACAGCCCGCATTCTTCAAACCGACACGCAAACCTACATAGGGCTTATCGGCCTTTGCCATCGCAGCCTTCACCTGTTCGGCGGCAGCGTCCGTCAGGCGAAGCGCCTTGGGGCGTTCGCGGCGGGGCTTGCCGGGTCTCTGCAGGTCGCTCATCACCGAACCATCTGGGTCTAGAACATGTTCAATTCAAGCCGGGCTTCTTCCGACATGCGCTCGGGCGACCATGGCGGATCGAATACCATGTTGACGGTCACCTCACCCACGCCCGGCACTTTCGCGACGGCATCTCTCACCCAGCCGGGCATCTCGCCCGCGACCGGGCAGGCCGGCGCGGTCAGTGTCATGTCGATCGTGATGTCCTTGTTGTCCGCAACGTCGATCTTGTAGATCAGCCCGAGTTCGTAGATGTCGACCGGAATCTCCGGATCGAAAACCGTCTTGAGCTCGCGGATCAACGCCTGCGTGAGCTCTTCGAGCTCCGCAGCCGGAAGCGCGGGCCCAGCGACCGGGACCGCTTTGGTTTCCGTTGCCGCACTCATGCGAATATCCCATGCGCCTTGTGCAGCGCTTCGACGAACGCATCGACCTCGGCGCGCGTGTTGTAGAACGCGAACGACACGCGTGCGGTGGCCGGTACGCCGAGCCGCTCCATCAGCGGCTGCGCGCAATGATGGCCCGCGCGCACGGCGATGCCGTGCCGGTCGATCAGCGTCGCCACGTCGTGCGCATGCGCGCCTTCCATCGTAAAGGACAGGATCGCCCCCTTCCCCGGCGCCTCGCCCTGCAGCCGAATCCAATTGAGGCCTTTGAGCTTGCCCACAGCATACGCCAAGAGATCGTGCTCTTGGCGCATCAACGCGGCCCGGTCGAACGCGGCGATGTAGTCGATCGCGGCGCCGAGCCCGACGGCCTCGATGATCGGCGGCGTACCGGCTTCGAACCGCTGCGGCGACCGGCCGTAGGTCACGCGATCCGTGTGCACTTCTTCGATCATCTCCCCGCCGCCGCGGAACGGCGGCAGGCGTTCGCACCAAGCGGCCGACATATAGAGCACGCCAATACCGGTCGGTCCGTAGAGCTTATGCCCCGTCGCCACGTAGAAATCGCAGCCCAGCGCCTGCACGTCGACCGGCATGTGCACGGCTGCCTGGCAGCCGTCGAACAACACAGGAATGCCGCGTGCGTGCGCGAGGCCGACGATGTCCTTCGCTGGCGTCACCGTGCCCAACACGTTTGACATGTGCGTGAGCGCCACGAGCTTCGTCTTCGGACCGAGCAAACGTTCGAACGCGTCGAGGTCAAGCGAACCATCGTCCTTGATCGGCGCAAAGCGCAGGACCGCCCCCTTGCGCTCGCGCAGGAAGTGCCACGGCACGATGTTCGAATGATGCTCCATCTCGCTGAGCACGATCTCGTCGCCGGCCCCGATCGAAAGCCCGAGCGCATGCGCAACAAGGTTGATCGAATCCGTTCCGCCGCTCGTGAAGATCACCTGCTCGACGGAAGGCGCGTTGAAGAACGCCCGCACCTTCTCGCGCGCGGCCTCATAGGCGTCGGTGGCTGCCGTCGACAGCGCGTGAAGCCCGCGATGCACGTTCGCATAAGACCCGTACATAAAGGCCGTCATCGCCTCGACCACCTGCTTCGGCTTCTGCGCCGAAGCGGCGTTGTCGAGATAGACGAGCGGCTTCCCATACACGCGGGTCGCCAGAATCGGAAAGTCCGCGCGCACCCGTTCGACGTCAAACGTGCGGCGCTGCGGGGCCAGTTTGGGCGCGGCCGTCATTCGCCGCCTCCCGCGACGCCCGCCATACGCGCTGAGAGCCAGCTTTCGACGGGCGCGCGATAGGGGTCGGGAAGGCGATCCGTCACCTCGGCGAGGAAGGCGCCGACGAGCATCTGCCGTGCTTCAGCCTCGGGAATGCCCCGCGCTCTCAAGTAGAACATCTGCGCCGGATCGAGCGCACCCACCGCCGCACCGTGTCCGCACTTCACGTCGTCGGCGAAGATCTCGAGTTCGGGCTTCTGGTCGACCTCCGCATGCTGCGAAAGCAGCAGCGCGCGCGAGAGCTGATGGCTGTCCGTCTTCTGCGCGGCAGGTTGAACGATCACGCGGCCTTGCACGACCGCATGCCCGCGCTCGCCGACCACACCCTTCGACAAAATGCGGCTTGTCGTTTGCGGCGCCTCGTGGCCGACGACGATCGAAAAGTCCGTGTGCTGCCCCTCGCCGGCGGCGTAAGCGCAGGCAAGAGAGAACTCGCTCCCGGTGCCCGTCAGCCGTGCTCGCGTTTCCTGTCGTGCCAGTGCGGCCCCGGACGAAACCAGGATACCCCGGTAGGATGCATCGCGCGTCACTTCGACGTTGTCGGTGCGCACGACGAGCGCGGCGCCGCCGCTTGCAGTCACGCGCAAGTGCCGGAGCCTTGCGCCGGGTTCGAGTGCGATGGCCGTCACAACATTCGAGAAGCCCTGTGCCTCCGCATTGCCGTCGTCGATCTCGATCAGCGTCAGTTCGGCGTTTTCCTCGAGCGCCACGACGTTGCGGGTGCACGCGAAGGCGCCCTCGTTCAGCGACGTCCGCAGGATCACCGGCTCGCGCACCGTCACGCCACGCCCCACGCGGATCAGCGCGCCGTCGCTTGCGAAGGCGAGGTTCATGTTTTCGACCGCGCTCTCCGTCGGCTGGAGCCACTGCCGGAGCCAAAGCGACGGCATCGCCAGCGCGTCGGCGAGACCGATGATCTCGACGCCGTCCGCCAACTCACCGCCTTTCGGAAGGTGAACGACTTTTCCGCCCGCCACCTCCACGCGATGACCGCCCAGACCGCCGAAGAGACCGTCAGGTTTGCCTACGAGGCCGCGCGCGGGCGCGAGACCGGTGGCCAGCTTGTTTCGAAAATCCGTGTACTTCCAAGCCTCGACGCGCCGATGCGGCAGCCCGTCGCGCATCAGCCGCGCCAACGCCTCGGTACGCAGC
>CAZLRW010000016.1:0-34514 GCA_964561925.1 uncultured Flavobacteriaceae bacterium | reverse complement strand
GCGCCGATGCGGCAGCCCGTCGCGCATCAGCCGCGCCAACGCCTCGGTACGCAGCACCAACAGCCACCCGCCCGGCAACTCGGCGCGCACGCTCGCAAACAGTCCGGCAAGCGCGCTCTCGTGCGAGACGTCGGATTTGGTGTCAACGGCCGCCATCACGCGTCCCTCGATGCGGCCAAGCCATCCACAAGAATGCCAGCGTCAGCATCACCCCGACGACGATGCCAATAAGCCGTAGGAAGAACAGGTCATCGCCGCCGACAACCGTTTCAAGCGATTGAATGAGGAATGTCACACTAAGGAGCGCCAACGCGTAGAGCGCCCCCGTGAGCCAGCCCTTCCAATGCACGGGCAAGCCCACGATGACCAACCCGGACTTGTGCCTGAACCAAATCTCGTTTTCGGCCATGGCACTCCTCACGCCGCCCTGACGATCGCGTCGTAGCCTTGCGCTTCAAGCTCGTGCGCGAGTTCCGGGCCGCCCGACTTCGCGATCCGCCCCGCCGCAAGCACGTGCACGCGATCCGGCACGATATGGTCGAGCAGGCGCTGATAATGCGTGATGACGAGAAAACTGCGGTCCGGCGCGCGCAGCGCGTTCACGCCCTGCGCGACCAGTTTCAGCGCATCGATGTCGAGGCCGGAATCCGTTTCGTCGAGCACGCACAGCCGCGGCTTGAGCATCGCCATCTGCAAAACTTCGTTGCGCTTCTTTTCGCCGCCCGAGAAGCCGACATTGACGGCGCGCTTCACCATCTCGTCGCTCATCTGCAGTTTCTCGCGCTCTTCCTTCATGCGCTTGAGGAACGACACCGCGTCGAGTTCCGGCTCGCCCCGCGCTTTCAGCTGCGCGTTGAGCGCGGTGCGCAAGAAATTGATCGTGGTCACGCCGGGAAGCTCGACCGGGTACTGCAGTGCCAGGAACACGCCCGCCGCCGCCCGCTCCTCGGGCTTTAGGTCGAGAAGGTTTTGCCCGCGAAAAGCGACTGATCCGCTCGTGATGTCGTACCCTTCGCGCCCGGCCAACACATAGGAGAGCGTCGATTTCCCGGAGCCGTTCGGCCCCATCACGGCATGAACCTCGCCCTCGCCGATCGCGAGCGTCAGGCCTTTCAGGATCTTCTTGCCGTCCACGGAGACGTGCAGGTCCTTTATATCGAGCATGTCAGTCGCCTCTGTAGGGGCCGATGTCGCGCCCGCCGGACCGGCGGCGGAACAGGTTGCCGATGAAGTAAGACGCCGCCGCTCCCGCACCGATGACGAGCGCGATCACGAACAAGGTCGATGCGACGACGGCGACAAGCGCGAACGCGGCGATCCCGAACGCGACGAGCGCGACGGCCGCCACCCAGCCCTGCCACGTCCGCGGGCGCGCGTGATCCCAATTGATAGTGATGCGCGGCATGTCGCGCGGATCGTTCATCCGACGCTCCCTTCCAAGCTCACGCCGATCAGCTTTTGCGCTTCGACCGCAAATTCCATCGGCAGATTCTGCAGCACCTCGCGGCAAAAGCCGTTGACGATCAACGTCACGGCCTCTTCGGCAGGGATGCCGCGCGACAGACAGTAGAACAGCTGATCCTCGCTGATCTTCGACGTCGTCGCCTCGTGCTCGAACTGCGCCGTCGGATTGCGCGTCTCGATGTAGGGAACGGTATGCGCCCCGCACTTCGCGCCGATCAGCAGCGAATCGCATTGCGTGTAGTTCCGCGCGTTGTCGGCCTTGGCGTGCGCGCTGACGAGGCCGCGATACGTGTTCTGCGCCTGCCCTGCGGAGATGCCCTTGGAAATGATGCGCGAGCGCGTATTGCGCCCCAGATGCACCATCTTCGTGCCGGTGTCGGCCTGCTGATGATTGTTCGCGATCGCGATCGAGAAGAACTCGCCGACGGACTCATCGCCGCGCAGGATGCAGCTTGGGTACTTCCACGTGATCGCCGACCCTGTCTCGACCTGCGTCCAGCTGATCTTGGAGCGAGCCCCCCGGCAATCGCCGCGCTTGGTGACGAAGTTGTAGATGCCGCCCCGGCCCTGCTCGTCGCCGGGATACCAGTTCTGCACGGTCGAGTACTTGATCTCCGCGTCGTCATGCGCGATCAGCTCGACGACCGCCGCGTGCAGCTGGTTCTCGTCCCGCATCGGCGCCGTACAGCCTTCGAGATAAGAGACGTAAGACCCCTTGTCCGCGATGATCAGCGTGCGCTCGAACTGCCCCGTCTCCGCCTCGTTGATGCGGAAATAGGTGGAAAGCTCCATGGGACAGCGCACGCCCGGCGGCACATAGACGAACGAGCCGTCGCTGAACGCGGCCGAGTTTAACGTCGCGTAGAAATTATCGGTCACCGGAACGACCGATCCCAAGTACTTCCGCACCAGATGCGGGTGCGTCTGCAACGCCTCCGAGATCGGACAGAAGATGACGCCCGCCTCCTTCAGCTTGCCCTTGAAGGTGGTCGCGACGGAAACGCTGTCGAACACCGCGTCGACCGCAACGCCCGCGAGCAACTTCTGCTCCGTTAGCGGAATGCCGAGCTTCTTGTAGGTTTCAAGCAGCTTCGGATCGACCTGATCCAGACTGTCCAACTTCGGTTTGTTCTTCGGCGCCGAGTAGTAGTAGGCGTCCTGGAAGTCGATCGGCGGATAGTTTACGCGCGCCCAGCGCGGCTCTTTCATCGCCTGCCAACGCTCGAACGCAGCAAGCCGCCACTCAAGCATCCACGCCGGTTCGTTCTTCTTCGCCGAAATAAAGCGGACGATATCCGCGCTGAGACCCTTCGGCGCCTTCTCGCTCTCGATGTCGGTGACGAAGCCGTACTTGTAGCGCTCGCGGGCGGCGACCGCATCGATTGTTGCTTGTTCGGCCATCGTCGTTCGTTCCTTCAAGCCGCGGCGCGCGCTTCGGCGCGCGTGACGATGCGGGTCCATGCGTCTGCAAAGGCGGCCAACTCGTGCTCCTGCGTCTTCCAACCGAAGCTGATCCGGATCGCCGCGGACGCCAGTTCGGGCCTAACGCCCATGGCGGTCAACACATGACTTTGCGTCACTTTACCCGACGAACACGCCGCACCCGCGCTCACCGCAAATCCGTCGAGATCGAGCGCGATTACCATGTTCTCCGCCGGAACGGCAGGCGCCGCAATGGAGATCGTCGTGGGTAACCGTTCTTCCCCTTCGCCGAACACCACCGCCTCCCGCGAAGCGACCTTCAGCACGCCTTCAAGCGCAAGCCGCCAGGCGC
This sequence comes from uncultured Flavobacteriaceae bacterium, assembly GCA_964561925.1. Lineage (GTDB taxonomy): Bacteria > Pseudomonadota > Alphaproteobacteria > Micropepsales > Micropepsaceae > SZUA-430. The sequence goes on along the minus strand of CAZLRW010000016.1, from coordinate 31,276 downwards.
CCCAGGCCGAGGCATAGCCGAGGTCGCGCCTCGCCGCCTCGGCCGCCGCGCCGAAACCTGCTATGGCCGCCACGTTTTCGGTTCCCGCCCGGCGGCCGTTTTCCTGCGCGCCACCGCGCAGCTGCGCAGCCAGCGCGATGGACTCCCGAGCTATGAGCGTACCCACACCCTGCGGTCCGCCGATCTTATGGGCACTGAGCGACATCAGATCGACGCCCAACGCTGCGAAGTCGAGCGCCATCTTACCGGGAACCTGAACCGCGTCGCAGTGAACGAGCGCTCCCGCTTGGTGTGCAAGCGCCGCCGCTTCACGGACCGGCTGGACGACGCCCGTCTCGTTGTTCGCCGCCATCAGCGAGATTAGCGCACGCCCTTTGCCTTCGTTCAGCAACCGGGCGAACTCGTCGAGATCGATCGCGCCGCCCGGCGTGACCGGACAGGTCACGACGCGCAACCCCGCGAGCGCGTCCGCACATGCCGCAGCCGTCGCACGCACCGATTCGTGTTCGACCGCGGACACGATCAACCGCGTAATGCGCGTTCCGCCGGCGGCCGCAGCCTCCAGCGCGCCGCGCAAGACAAGCGCATTCGCCTCCGTCCCACCGCTTGTGAACGTCACCTCGGCCGGCTCGCAGCCGGCAAGCTTAGCCACCTCGCCCCGCGCCGTCTCGATGGCCGCGCGCGCGCGGCGCCCCTCGGCGTGCACCGACTGCGCGTTCGCCTGCACGTCGAGAACGGCCGATGTCGCCGCGCGCGCCTCGGGGCGGAGCGGTGCGGTCGCGTTGTAGTCGAGGTAAGTTCGCATTCGAGCCGGCGCCTTTCGCTACGCCGCGGCATCCTCGGGCTGGTTGCCGGTCACATCGCGGCTGCGGCTCTTGCCCAAGACGCGCTTGTTCACGACATCGGCCAGGGTGACCGAACTTAGGAAAATGTGGATCTGCCGGCCTAGTTCTTCCCACAGATCATGTGTGACGCAACGCCCCTGCTGACCCGTGCAGCCGCGCGGAGAACCGTGCTCGCAGCGGGTAGCTTTGAGCGGCTCGTCGACCGCCAGCATGATGTCGGCGATCCGCGTGTCCTCGGCGGCCCGCGCCAACTTGTAGCCGCCGCCGGGCCCGCGGGCGCTGACCACAAGCCCCCCGCGCCGCAGTCGTGCGAACAGTTGCTCCAGATACGACAGCGAAATCTCCTGGCGCTGGGCGATTTCGTTCAGCGCCACGGGCTTGCCGTTGGCATTGCGCGCCAAATCCACCATCGCCATCACCGCATAGCGGCCCTTGGTACTTAGGTTCATCGCCCTATCTCCTGTTCCGCGACCCTCGGCTGCTTGTTTGATTTTCTTGCTTTTGCGCCCCCCACCCGTGGTAGAAAGCGCGCCCCGAAGGCCATCGGGTGGGCGATATAGATTTCCCGAGTGAGGGGATCAAGTATTGGGGCAGAAAAATCTGCCCCTCGCATCAACATATTGAAATAAAAAGAGGTTTCATGCCGGTAAGGCCCAGCCAACCCGAGCTTCTCGGTCGGGAATTGGACGCAGAGGGGTGTCGCACCCATGCCTGACGTCATCTTTGCCGGTCCCTCGGGCCGACTCGAAGGCAAGTACCAGCACCAAAAACACAAATCGGCGCCGATCGCGCTGATCCTTCATCCCCATCCGCAGCACGGCGGGACGATGAACAATCGCGTCTGCTACGAGCTGTTCTACTGCTTCCAGCGCCGCGGCTGCTCGGTGCTGCGCTTCAATTTCCGCGGCGTCGGCCGCAGCCAAGGCCTGTTCGACGGCGGCGTCGGCGAATTGTCGGACGCGGCCGCGGCGCTCGACTGGCTGCAGATGATGAACCCCGGCGCCCAGACGTGCTGGGTCGCGGGCTTCTCGTTCGGCGCCTGGATCGGGATGCAGCTCTTGATGCGCAGACCCGAGATCCATGCCTTCATCTCCGTCGCCCCGCCCGCGAACATCTACGACTTCACGTTCCTTGCGCCCTGCCCGGCCTCCGGCCTGATCGCACACGGCCGCAACGACCAAGTCTCGCCCGAGCCCGACGTGCAAAAGCTCGTCGACCGTCTGAACGCGCAGCGCGGCATCAAAATCACGCAGGTCAAGATCGAAGGCGCGAACCACTTCTTCGACCAAAACATCCCCGACCTCGTGAAAGCGGTCGAAGACTATCTCGACATGCGCATGCCGCCGGTCGTCGAGCCGGGATAGCGCGCTATTTCGGTGACAGCATGCCGCCGCTCATCGGCCGCGGCACGCCGGTTGTTTTGGGAAAGCTGATCGGCAGACCGTGGAGCGAACGCACGGCAAGATAGGCGAACGCTTCCGCCTCGATGAAGTCGCCGCGCCAACCTACCTCTTCGGCCGTCACTACCTTCGCATCGCCAAGCGCCGCCCGCAGCTGGCCCATCAGAACCGGATTGCGCCGCCCGCCGCCGCACACGATCCACGCAGGCGGCGCCGCCGGCAGATGATCGCGCGCCCGCGCGATCGCGCGGGCGGTGAAGGCCGTCAACGTCGCCGCTCCGTCCTCGGCGCCTAGGTTGCGCGCCAGATCGAGCGAGAAATCCATGCGGTCGAGCGATTTCGGCGGCGCCGCCGCAAAGTACGGGTGACGCAACAGCTCTTCGATCACGCCGTGGTAGATTCGACCGCGCGACGCGAGCGCGCCGTCGATATCGGCCGGCCGGCCGGTATACTTCAGCGCCCAGTCGTCGATCGGCCCGTTCCCAGGCCCCGTGTCGAACGCGACAAGTTCCCCGCCGCGGCCGACGAACGTCACGTTTGCGACGCCCCCGATGTTGAGGACCGCGACCGGCGCGCGATCCGCCGCCAGCGCGGCGTGATAGATCGGAACGAGCGGCGCGCCTTGCCCGCCCGCGCGCACGTCGGCGGAACGGAAGTCGTTCACGACCGCAATACCGAGCGCTTCGGCCAGTTGCGGCCCGGAACCGATCTGCAGCGTCAGCCGCCGCTCCGGCCGATGGAGCAGCGCTTGGCCGTGGAAGCCGATGATGTCGACATCGCTCGCGCGAAGACCCGCTTCGGCAAGCAACGCGCAGACCGCCGCGGCATGAGCCTGCGTCAATTCGCGCTCGAGGCCGGCCAGATCCCGAGGCAGCGGCCCGGCCGCCGTCCACGTCGCGGCCCGCTCCATGCCCGCATGGAGCTTCGCCCGCATTTCACCCGCATAGGGCGCGAACCTTACCGGCCCGAACGCGGCAATCCGCTCGCCGTCCGTGTCGATAATCGCCGCGTCGATGCCGTCCATCGACGTGCCGCTCATCAAGCCGATCGCCTTCAGGACGCGCGTCATTTCGTGTTACACACCCCGCCCTTGTCCACGACTCTTCGAGATACTTATAGACGATGAGCGCGTTTCGCTCCGCCTTCATGAAGGAATTCGCCGCGCGCGGGCACTTGCACCAGTGCACGAACGAGGCCGGCCTCGACGACCTGCTGACGAAGGAACGCGTCGCGGGCTACATCGGCTTCGACTGCACCGCGCCCAGCCTGCACATCGGCAACCTGACGCAGATCATGCGCCTGCGCATTCTGCAGCGCGGCGGGCACAAGCCCATCGTCGTCGTCGGCGGCGGCACCACGAAGGTCGGCGACCCTTCGGGCAAGGACGAAACGCGCCAGCTTCTGACCGACGCGCAGATCGAGGCGAACAAGCATCGTCATATGGAGATCTACCGCCGCTTTCTGAAATTCGGCGACGGACCCACCGATGCGATCATGGTCGACAACGCCGAATGGCTCGACAAGCTGAGCTACATCCCCTTCCTGCGCGACGTCGGGCGGCACTTCACGATCAACCGCATGATCACGATGGACAGCGTCAAGCTCAGGCTCGACCGCGAGCAGCCGCTGACGTTCCTCGAATTCAACTACATGATCATGCAGTCCTACGACTTCGTCGAACTCTTCCGGCGCTACGGTTGCCGGCTGCAGATGGGTGGCTCCGATCAATGGGGCAACATCGTCTCCGGCATCGACCTCGCGCGGCGCACCGACAATGCTGAACTCTACGGCTTGACCTCGCCGCTGATCACGACGTCGTCGGGCGCGAAGATGGGCAAGACCGCAGCAGGCGCCGTTTGGCTCTCGGCCGACATGCTCAGCGCCTACGACTACTGGCAATACTGGCGCAACGTCGAGGACGCCGACATCGGCCGCTTTCTGCGCGTCTTCACGGACTTGCCGCTCGCTGAAATCGCACGGCTCGAAGCGTTGAAGGGCGCGGAGCTGAACGACGCGAAGAAAACGCTCGCGAACGAAGCGACGGCGCTCTGCCACGGTCGCGCGGAAGCGGACCGCGCGGCGGAGACCGCGCGTCAGACGTTCGAAGGCTCGGGCCTTTCCGCCGACCTGCCGACGATCGACATCGGACACGGCGAATTGGCGACGGGCTTGAGCGTGCTTGCCGCGTTCACGCGCGCAGGCCTTACGACCTCGAACGGCGATGCGCGCCGCCAGATCGCGGGCGGCGGCCTGCGTGTCAACGACGAGGCGGTCGGCGACGAAAAGCTGGCGCTCACGGCGGCGCATCTGCGCGAGGGCGTGATCAAGCTCTCGCTCGGCAAGAAGAAGCATGTGTTGCTGAAGCCGGCTTAGTTCGTTTTCGGCTCGACCTGGAACGCGTTCTGCGCGCCCGGCTTCGGTTGCGGCACCGGCATCGGCGCGGCTGCCTGAGGCGTCGGCCCCATCTGGAAAATCTTGCGCAAGAAGCCCGGCGCAAGCATCGAAATCGGGTTGACGGCGACTTTCAGCTCGTCGACCTCGCCGCTCACGCCGTAGGTGACGCCGAAAATGCCCTCGCCCTTGCGCGAGTTGAGAATGTCGCCGAGCAACGGAATGTCCTCAAACACGCTGTTCAGCCCATACAACGGAACGATCGTGCCGTTCAGGTCTATGCGATCGCGCCCGCGGTCGACGACGCCCTGCGTCGTGAGTCCAATGGCGGGACCCGCGGCCCTGCCTTCGCGCAACGTGATCACCTCGCCCCGGCCTTGGAACACCTGTTCGAGCCTGGTGAACGTGATGCCTTCGCCGCGCAGCAGATCGTCGAGGCCCGTGAACGAGCCGGCCGACAACAGCCGTGCGAAGAACGGCTGATCGACGATCTTGAAGTTCTCGATCTTGAGTTCGCCGTCGAACGTAGGATCGGCGCGACCCGCCGCCTGCCCCGCGGCCGGCATCGGCGACAAATCGACGGCAAGCGTCAATTGCCCTCCGATCAAACTGCGAAAGCCGGTCAGCGCCCGCACGAGCCGGCCCGCGTCCGCCGTCTCGAGCTTCAAGCGCCGCGAGTTGTCGCCCGCGTGAACCAATTCGCCCCGTACGTTTGCCGCGTCCGCCGACGCGTCGACCTTGAACGTCGTGAGACGCTGCCCGTCGTCGGCATAGGCGAACCTGAGCCCCGTAAACCAGACGCCGCCTTGCAGGTAGGCGAGGTCGACATCCGCATCGACCGCGAACGGCGCCTTCCGGTCCTTCCTCGACTTGTCCTCGTCTTCATCGCCACCGAGGAATCCTCCGGCATCGATGACCTTGCCTTTGACGCCGATCTTCGTCGCCCCGTCGTTCTTGTAGGCGAGCGAGAAGTCGTTTCGCTCCCCGAGCATCAGGCGCTTGAAGTCGGCTTCGCGGATCTCGCCGCCGGCAAGGACGAGGCGGCCCTGCGCCTTCAACCCCTGCCCCGCCGCATCGATGTTCGCTAGTTCGATCACGTCACCCGGCTTGAACGCGAGGTCGGCCTTGAACGTCGCGTTCGCGTCTTCGGGCTTCGCCCAGTTGAGTTGCGGCGCCGACAATCTGGCGCCGGCCAGATTGGCGTCCATCTTGCCGTTCTGGAATTTGCCGCCCGACCCCGTGAACGTCGCCACGACCGCGGTTTTGCCCTCGACGTAAGGCCGTATATCGAGACCGAGCTTCGCCCTGTGCTCCTCGTTCAACGTCGCCGTCACGTCGAGGCGCGTGCCGTACTTAGCGGTCCCCGTGAAGTCTTCGGTCCAGGTGAAGCCCATCGGCGCGCCGTTCACTTGCACCGCACCGTGCGCCTTCAAGCCTTTCATGTTCAGATCGAGCGCGAACGTGCCGCCGGTGAGCTTAAGCCGCTCGTTGATCGGCATCCGCACGTCTTTAAGCTGAGCCGCGACGTCGATCGTCAAGTCCTCGGCCTTGACGTCCTTCAGCATCGGGATACCGAACGTGAATTTCGCTTCGGTCGTGCCGCCCGACTGCGCGGCGCTGAGACCGTAACGCGTGGGGTAGCCGAGGCGCGGCTTGTCGAGGAGCGTCAGCAACTCCTTGGTCGGCCCGCTGATCGTGCCCGCGACCGTGCCGAGAGTACCGCGTTTATGAAGCTCCCCAATATGGACGGTGCCATCCTTCAGCGCGACGACGCCGACACTTCCGCTTTCGATCTCGGCTTTGAACGTATCGCCGAGAACAACGGCCTTGCCTTTCACCTTCGTCATGTCGGGCAGGCCCTGCAGATACGTCATCCGCATGCCGTCCATCGAGAACGCGATGTTCATCATCTCGTCCGGCACCCGCCCGTCGGTGATCGCACCGGGTGGAATGGCGACGGTGATGACGGCCTCGCGCATGACCCCTTCGTGGACGTTTCCGATGATCCAATCGCGAGCCCCAGGCGCGGCACCCGCCGGCCAAAGCCGTTTCAAATCCGCGACCGCGAGCTCCTTGAATGCACCGGTCAAATCGACGCCCATGGACACGTCGTGATCTTGCAAGGCGCCCGCGAGCGTAAGTTCGAACGAACCGCGCCGCGCAATAATCTGCTCAATGTTCAGCCGCGCGGCTGCCGCATCGAACGCGCCCTGGAACTTCAACGACTCGAGCGCAAGCCCGCCGCCGTCGAAGAGATTCGGCGCGTCGATGTGCACGTTCTCCGCCGTCCAGTCCGCCGACAGCGACGCCCAGCCGCCGTCGTCGGCGAACGCAAACGCACCGTCGCCGGTGATGCGGCCGCGGATCGTTTCGCCCTTCCAGGTCAACTCCTGGATCGCATAGCGCTTGGAGGCGGCATCGAGTTCGACGGTGAGCGCGGCCTCTTTCAGGTGGATCGGATCCTTCTTCAACGCAGGCAGCTTCAGACGACCGTCGCCCGCGTTCAGCCAAAGCGTGCAGCGCCCGAGCTTGCCCGCCATCGACAGCGAACAAGCGGCATTGCCCTGCACCGGCACGTCTATCCCTTGCAACGCCTTCAGGCCCGCGCCGCTCGCCGCGAGCACGCTCAGTCTCACCGGCTTGAACGCTGCCTCCAGTGCCACGTCCGGAGCCCCGGTCGTGTAGCGTGCGGTCGCGTGGAACAACCAAGATGACTTGTCGGCGAGTTTCAGCGGCGCGCTCACCAACGCAATCACGCCGTCCTTCTTGCGGTCGAACGATACCGAAGCCTTTTCGGCCGTCCAATAAGAACGCGTCTCTTCGTCGAACACGGTGAGCTTCGCGTCGCTGACCGCAAAGCGTGTGAGATAACGCGAAAGCGTGTCGGCCGGCTTCGGCGTCAACATCGCCTCGAGCATGGCCTTCGTCATGCCCTCGGACGACGTGTTGGCCGTCGGCCGCTCGGACTTGGAGCCCGCGACCTGGAAACCCAGTTGAACGCCGCCGTCGGCACGCCGCACCAGCAGCGCGTTGACGCCGACGATCTCGACCCGCGTCGGCGCGACTTCGCCGTTGAGCAGAGCCGGCCCGGACATCGACAGCTTCGCCCGCGGCACCCGCGCGACGACGTTGCCGCTCTTGTCCAGCACTTCGACGTCGACGAATTGGAGATGCGCGAGCCTGCGTCCCTCGGACCACTCGATCACGCTGTCCCCGAAACGCAGCTGAATATCCTTCAGCCCAGCGTTGATCATCGCCTCGAGGCGCGAGTTGAAAAAACCCAGCGAGACGGGGCCGTTCATGGCCTGCCAGACGAAGACGCCGGCCGCGACAGCGACGACCGCAAACGCAGCCGCAGCGACGCGCAGAGCGATCTTTGCCGAACGCCTGATCAAAACCACTTACCTCGCGCCCCCGCGGACCTGAGTCCGGCTCAGGCAGCGTGCGACCGTATCATGACGCATGCCGTCCCGTCCGAGGGAAAGCATCCACTGGCTTGGTTTCCAAGCGGAAAACTGCTTCAAGCCGCTAACCACTGCGAGGGATCCACCGATGACCAAGTCGATTGCCGAAGGGGACAAGGCGCCTGCGTTCACGCTTCAAACGGACGGCAGCGGAAAGGCCTCTCTCAAGGACTTTGCCGGAGCACCCCTGGTTCTCTACTTTTACCCTAAAGACGATACCTCAGGTTGTACCCGCGAGGCGATGGACTTTTCGGCCGCGGCCACAAAGTTCAAGAAGCTCGGGATTCCCGTGGTTGGGGTGTCGAAAGACAGCGTTGCCGCCCACGACCGCTTCAAAACGAAGCACAAACTGAGCGTGGTGCTGGGCTCCGACCCTGACGGAAAGGTCATCGAATCGTATGGTTCCTGGGTCGAGAAAAGCATGTACGGGCGCAAGTACATGGGAATCGACCGTTCGACTTTTCTGATCGACGGCAAGGGAAAAATCGCCCGCATTTGGCGCAAAGTGAAGGTACCCGGACACGTGGAAGAGGTGCTGAGCGCCGCCAAATCGCTCTGATGGAATTCCTTAAAAAGATGTAAGGAATTAGCGATTTTCTGCGGCTTGGCGAAAAGCTGCAAATCCGTAACAATCACCTAGGGTCTAGTAGGCTCGGGGCGCACCAGCAGAGTGATATCGGGGATACCGATGTCGGGGGTGCTTCGGCTTTGCATCAGTAGAGGTCTGTTACATGTCCACCTCACCCGTGGCCGGTTTCATGTCGCTCGCGCACCGGTTGTTTCCACACCGTCAGTTTTATTTGCGCAGCCGCGGCTCTGTTCAGTTCTTCGAGTTCAGCCCGACTTTCCAGATGACGGTCGCCGGCGCGACCCTGCTGATCATGCTGTGGGTCGCCTACGCCTCGGTCGTGGTGATTTTCAAAGAGCAGATCATCACCGCCAAGGACCAGCGCTACGCCAGCATGCAGGCCGCCTATGAGGGCCGCGTCTCGCAGATGCAGCTTGCCTACGACGAACTCAACGGTCTTCTCGTTCTGGCGGAGGAGCGCTTCCAGAACGCCACGAAAGATCTTGAATCCAAGCACCGCCAGCTTACCGCGCTGCTGATGCAGAAGCAGGCGATGGACAAGCAAATCCGCGACGTCAAACGCCAAGTCGCCGTGATGGACGGTTACATGGGCCGCTCATATGCCCAAGCCGCGGCTCGCGACGGCGCTAACACGCTGATGATGCAGCTTGCCGAGGCCGAGCCCGCGACGCGGCAAGGACGGACGCCTCAAGCCGCGAACGACGGTGCGCTCGAAGTCATCACGCGATCGCTGGAAGCCCGCGGCGAGACGGGCAAGAACGCGGTGGTCAAACGCATCGCCCAACTCGAAGAACGGCTGACGGCCGTCGAGAAGCAGCAGATGGCGCTGCTTGGCGAACTCAGCGACGGCGCCACGACGCAGATCGATCGCTATCAGCGCATCATTCAGACGACGGGACTTCCCGTCGAAACCGTGATCGCCCAAGTCGGCAGTCCCAGCCGCGGACCCAACAGGGCCGGCCAAGGCGGCCCGTTGCTGCTCGGCGCAGAACTCCGTGCGGCGGCGATCGACGGCGTCACGGATGAATTCGAGAAACAGTTTGCGGAAATCGCCAACACCTATTCGCGTCTAGAGAGCCTGACGATGGCGCTGTCGCGCATACCGCTCGTCACGCCTGTCGCGCATGGCTTGTATCGCTCAACCAGTGGTTACGGTTACCGCGTCGACCCGTTCACGGGGCGGGTGGCGTTTCATGCGGGTTCCGACATGGCGGGCGAGTTCGGCACGCCGATTCTGGCAACCGCGCAAGGAAAAGTCATGGCCGCCGAGCGGCGCGGCCCTTATGGCCTCATGGTCGAGATCGAGCACGGACGCGGAATCCGCACCCGTTATGCGCATTTGGAAAGAGTACTGGTGAAGCCCGGAGACATAGTGCATTTCCGCCAGAAGATCGCTACGATGGGATCGAGCGGCCGCAGCACCGGACCACATCTCCACTACGAGATTTGGTTTAACGATGTGGTCCGCGATCCCACCAAGTTCTTCGATGCGGGGCGAAATGTTTTCAAGGGGTAGCAAGGGCGGAACGAATCCGCCTTCGGGCAATCTTCCCATTCCACAACCGTCGCGGCGGGTCGGGCGTTCGGCGCCGTCGATCATCTCCGACGATTTGGTCGTGATCGGAACGTTGACATCGACGGGCGACATCCAAATCGACGGGCGCGTCGACGGGGACATCCGCTCAAGTTCGGTGACGATCGGCGAGAAAGCGAACTTCCAAGGCGAAATCGTCGCCGAGGAGTGCACGATCCGCGGCCGCGTCCAAGGAATCGTCCGTGCACGGAAGGTCCAACTCTCCGGCACTTGCCACATGGAAGGCACCATCCTGCACGAGGCGCTGGCCGTTGAAGTCGGCGCCTTCTTCGAGGGCACCTGCCGCCATTGCGCCGACCCGCTGTCGGAAGTCGCCGGCAAGCCCGAACCGCGCACGACATTCGAACCGAAGCGAGATCTCGGTCTCTCGGCCGGTCCGGTGGCGCAGCAAGCGCCTGTCGTTCATCAGGCGCCCGTGGTGCAAGCCCCTGCCCCGCAACAGGTGGCACCACAGCCTCAGCAGCCTGCACCGCTGAACGTGTTCGGCCGTCCGCAAGTCACGCGCACGACCAGCACCGGCAGCCTGCTCGGCGCGATCAAGTCCGGCCAGTAGGCGCTATTCCAGATCCTCGACAAGGGCGGCGTCCGCGCCGCCCTTGAGGCGTTGCGCAAGCGACGCCTGCATGAACGCGTTGAGTTCGCCGTCCAGCACGTCCTTCGGCGAGTAGCTCTGCGTTCCGGTGCGCAAGTCCTTCACCAGCTGATAGGGCTGCAGCACGTAGGACCTGATCTGGTGTCCCCAACCGATGTCGGTTTTGGCGGCATTCTGTGCGTCCGCCACGGCCTCGCGCTTCTCGAGTTCGAGTTCGTAAAGCCGCGACCGCAGCATGGCGAAGGCCGTCGCCCGGTTCTTATGCTGCGACCTGTCGTTCTGGCACGAGACCACGATACCGGTCGGCATATGCGTGATGCGGATCGCGCTCTCGGTCTTGTTGACGTGCTGACCGCCGGCGCCGCTCGCGCGATAGGTGTCGATGCGCAAATCCTTGTCCTGAACGTCGACCTCGATGTTGTCGTCAACGACGGGGTAGACCCACACGCTCGCGAAGCTCGTGTGCCGACGTGCATTCGAATCGAACGGCGAAATGCGCACGAGCCGATGCACGCCCGATTCCGTCTTCGCCCAGCCGAACGCGTTCTCGCCCTTGATCAGAATCGTGGCCGACTTCAGCCCCGCCTCTTCGCCGGGGCTTTCCTCGATCAACTCCCACTTGAAGCCCTGCCGCTCCGCCCAGCGCGTGTACATGCGAAACAGCATCGAGGCCCAGTCTTGGCTCTCCGTGCCGCCCGCGCCCGCATGGATTTCGAGGTAGCAATCGTTCCCGTCCGCTTCGCCCGACAGCAGCGACTGCATCTCGAGCGCCGCCGCCCGCGCCGCGACCTGGCGCAAACCGTCTTCGGACTCCTTGACCAGCGCGGCGTCGTTCTCGGCGGCCGCCAAGTCGATCATCTCGACCGTGTCGCGGAAGTCTCCATCGAGTTTGGCGAACTCGGCAAGCGCGGTGTCGAGTTTGTTCCGCTCGCGCATCAGCTTCTGAGCAACGGCGGGGTCGTTCCAGATCTTCGGGTCTTCGGCTTTCGCGTTCAGTTCGTCGAGGCGCCTGCGAGCTGCCTCCGGGTCAAAGATGCCTCCTCAGCAGCGCCAGCGACTGCTGGATCTGCTCGGCGATGGTCTGCATTTCGGCGCGCATGGTCTTTCCGGTCATCAATAAGCGGCAAGCGAAGGGCGCGACTTATAGCGTCGCGCCCGCAGCAATCTCAAGACGTTCTCAGTAAAGCGTCCAGTTGTTTCCCGAATCCTCACCGCTGTTCGGATCGGCGGCTTCGGGATCGACCTCCTCGCCCGACCCGACACCGCCGAAGCCGAACGCGTCGCCGCGCGCCTGATAGCCGGATCCGGGTTCCGTGCCCGCCTTGAAGGCCTCAAGCACTTGTCCGCCCGACGAGGGCCGCCCGCTGCGAAGATCGACTCGCACGAGGCGGATGCCGGGCGGTACGCGGAACGGCACCGGCGGCTCGCTGCCGACTGCTTCCTTCATGAAGTCGCGGAAGATCGGCGCCGAGTTCGTGCCGCCGGTCTCGCCCTTGCCGAGCGACGCCGGTTGGTCGAAACCGATATAGATGCCGACGACCAGGTTCGGTGAGAACCCAACGAACCAAGCGTCCTTATAGTCGTTCGTGGTGCCGGTCTTGCCCGCGAGCGGAACGCCCACGTCGCGCGCAACCATCGCCGTGCCCCGCTCGATCACGCCCTCGAGCATGTGGACGATTTGGTACGCCGTCCGCGGATCGAGAATGTTCTCCGCGTCGCTTGCGATCAGCGGCTCGTCCTGCCCGCCCCACGCCTCCGCGTTACAGCCCTCGCACACGCGCTTGTCGTGGCGATCGATCGTCTTGCCGGTCCGGTTCTGCACGCGGTCGACGAGCGTGGGCGCCACGCGCTTGCCGCCGTTGACGAACGTCGAATAGGCCGCAGCCATACGCACCAGCGTCGACTCGTTCGACCCCAGCGAGTTCGCTAGCACCGGCAGCATCTTGTCTGCCACGCCCAGCTTGCGCGCGTATTCGACGACCTTTTCCATGCCGATGTCGGCCGCGATGCGCACGGTCATCAAGTTGCGCGACTTCTCAAGACCCTCACGCAACGTCGAGGGACCGGCAAAGCTCTGGCCGTAGTTTTCCGGCCGCCACATCGGCAGCCCTTCACCTTGGCTCAGCACGATCGGCACGTCGAGCACGATGCTGGAGGGCGTGTAGCCCATGTCCAGCGCCGCCGCGTAGACGATCGGCTTGAAGGCCGAACCGGTTTGGCGCATCGCCTGCCAAGCGCGGTCGAACTCGCTGGCGTAATAGGAAAACCCGCCGACGAGCGCGAGCACGCGGCCGGTGTGCGGGTCCATCGCGATCAAGCCGCCATTGACCTTCGGCACCTGGCGAAGGGCGAACAGGCCTTTGTTCTCGCTCTCAGGCGTCTTGGGCAGCGCTTCGACATAGACGACGTCGCCCGGCGTCACGACTTCCGAGGGCTTCTTGGGCTCGGGCCCCTGCCGCTCGTCGGTGACGAACTTGCGCGCCCACTTCACTTCGGCAAGCGGAACCTTGCCCTCGCTGCCGTCGGCAAAGCCGAGCTTCACGGCGTCACCCGCGTAGCCCGTCACGGCCGCGAGCCGCCACTCGGTAACGTCGAGCAGTGCCGGCATGTCCGTCAGCGTCTTGCGCCAATCCGTGGTCAGATCGATCCGCGTGACCGGTCCGCGCCAACCGTGCCGCCTGTCATAGGCGATCAGGCCCTTGCGTAAAGCCTTTACGCCAAAGCGCTGCAGCTTCGGATCGAACGTCGAGCGCACGGAAAGCCCGCCGTCATAGAGCTCGGTGTCGCCGTAGTTCTGCTGAATCCAGCGGCGGATTTCTTCGGCGAAGAACTGTGCTTCCGGCGATTGCGCGCCGGCCGGCCGGAAGTGCGGGACGAGATCCTCGACGACCGCCTTCTCGGCGTCTTCCGCGTCGATGAGCTGATTCTCGACCATCCGCGAGATGACCCAGTTCCGGCGCTCGATCGCGCGCTGGCGTTGACGGACCGGATGATAGTTGCTGGGCGCCTTCGGCAGGCCGGCGAGGAACGCCGTCTCGGCGATCGTCAACTGGTCGAGCGATTTGTCGAAGTAGTTGTAGGCCGCGGCCGCAACGCCGTAGGAACCCGAACCCAAAAAGATCTCGTTCAAATAGAGTTCGAGAATCTTGTCCTTCGTGTAGGCGTCCTCGAGGCGGAACGCGAGCATCCACTCCTTGATCTTGCGCTCAAGCGTCGTCTCGCTCGACAGGAGGAAGTTCTTCGCCACCTGCTGCGTGATGGTCGACGCACCCTCCGGGCGGCGATTTGCACCCGAGAGATAGTTCTGCGTGTTCGTCACGATGGCGCGGATGACGCCGTTCATGTCGACGCCGGGGTGCGAGTAGAAATCCTTGTCTTCGGCCGATAGGAACGAATCGATCACGCGTCGCGGGATCGCCTCGATCGGCACGAACAAGCGGCGCTCGCGCGCGTACTCGGCGATCAGCGAACCGTCCGCCGCGAAGACGCGCGTCGTGATCTTCGGCTCGTAGTTGGCGAGCTTCTTGTAGTCGGGGAGGTCTCTGCTCAACTTGAACAGGTACAACGCCACACCGGCGAAGACCGAAATTGTCAGGACCGCGATCCCGCCGAGCGTGTACGCGATAAACCGATACATGAGGTGAGCTATCCTGCGCCAAACCCGCGCCGAGCGGCCTTATACCACGGCGAGGGTGTTAAGTAGGTCCAAAAATCCTGTTTGTTGCGCACAGAACGACGCATTTCCGGGCAGTTTCCGCACAATTCGTACTGCGGGATTCAAGGCACGGCATGGGCCTTTTGGTCGCTTCGATGCTGCCTAAAATAGCCGTCCACCGCGCGTGCGATCGACTGAGCCATTCGCTTGCGCCACCGGTTGGTAGTCATCACCGACTCGTCCTGGCGGTTGGAAAGATACCCAAGCTCGATAAGGACGGAAGGCACGTCTGGTGCCTTCAAGACGCGGAATCCCGCGAAACGGTGGCTTTTCTGGGTGACTTCGCCCGCGCGATGCAACTCTGGGATGAGAATCTGCGCAAACTTCGCGGCATTGTTCTTGGTCTCGCGCTGCGCCAGGTCGATCAGAATGCTGGTGACGATGTCCCCCTCCTTCGAGAGGTCGACGCCGGCGATGATGTCGGCCTGGTTTTCCGACCTTGCAAGCGCTTCAGCCTCCTTGTCGGACGCTTTCTCCGACAGTGTGTAGACCGATGCGCCGCGGACCGATTCCGATCCGGGGGCCGAATCGGCGTGCAGCGAAACGAAGAGGTCCGCCTTTGCCCGCCGCGCCACCGCAACGCGCGCCTTCAGCGATAGGAAAATGTCGCTGTCGCGGGTCATGGTCACCGTGTACCTGCCACTTGCCTCCAAAGCGTCCCGCAGCGTTTTGGCGACTGCGAGGACCAGGTCCTTCTCGTAAGTGCCGTCCACGCCCGTCGCGCCCGGGTCAACCCCGCCGTGACCCGCATCGATCACCACCACGCGCTTGGCCGATGCAGGTTTGGCGGACAGTTCGACCTCAGGTTCCGCCGCCGTATTCTCCGCCGCGTCTTCCTTGGCCGCCTCCGGCCACCCGGCTGTCGCAAGGTATTTGCCCCGGTCGATGGGGGCGAGGTCGAGCACCAAGCGATAGCGGCGCTGGCCCTCAGGCGGCAGCAGGAACTTGTTCATCAGGGCCGCGGGCGCCGCGAGGTCGATAACCATGCGCGACCGGCCGGGCTTGAAAAGACCGAAACGGAACCCTTTGACCAACCCGACCGACCCTTGGGTCGCAGCCGGATCGAGCCGCCAGGCCACCTCGGGAAAGTCGATGACGATCCGATAGGGGTCGGCCAGCGTGAAGACCTCGAAATCGACCTTGTCCGACAGGTTCAAAACCAATCGCGTGTGGTTGCCGTGCTGGCCCAGCCGCAGGTCGCCCACCACCGGCTGCGCAGCCGCCACGCCGACGCAGGCGATCAGCGCGAAGGCCAAGGTCAAGGTCTGCCAAGTTCGACGCATAACTCGGTTTCTGGTTGCAAGCCCCGGATCGTCGCTCAACCCCCGTTGACGCGGCGTTAGCCGAGAATCGCTAACATATGCCCGCCGGTATGGTCGTTGCCAGAGCTACCCTCGGAATGCGGCGGATTTCAGCCCACTTTCATTGGTTGCGATGAGCGCCAGCCCGGTCTACAAGAAAATTCGATCTTCGTGCGGACTCGAAGAAATCTCGATTGGCAGAGCCTGCTGAGGATCGAACAACGCTTTCGGACGATTCGAGACCTTCTGTGCGCAAATGGCACTCCCGAATGGTCGCGACCCGTCCAATCGGCCCAGCGTCTTCATCCGATGCGGCCAATTCGAGGGTGCGGTTAGCCCAATGACTTTTTCCGTCACATCTCCAGCGGCTTGCGGGCGCGTCTTGCGATTCGCCCCGGACTGTTCCGGCTGGACGATGGGCGTGTCGCGAACTTTCAAACAAGCGGACGCCGGCGTGCGCGGACCGCGGGGCGTGGCCCCGCGGCAGATCGAGCCGATGCGCGCGGGTCCCGGAGATAGAGTTGATGTCGAAGAGAATGCTGGTGGACGCGAGCCACCCGGAAGAGACGCGCGTCGTCGTACTTGATGGAACCAGAGTCGAGGAGTTCGATTACGAATCCGCCTCCCGCAGGCCGCTGAAGGGAAACATTTATCTCGCCAAGGTGACGCGGGTCGAACCGTCGTTGCAGGCATGCTTTGTCGACTACGGCGGCAACCGTCACGGCTTCCTGGCTTTTTCGGAAATTCATCCCGACTACTATCAAATCCCGACGGCGGATCGTCAGGCACTGCTTGAGGCCAATCGCGCGGCGCAGCGCCGCGAAGCTCTTGAAGAAGACGACGAGCCCGAAACCGCTGCCGGACAACCGTCTGCGCCTCAAGCGACAGGCACCGAGATCGAAGGCAGCGCCTCGCGCCCGGCAGACCTCACCACATCGCCCTCCGAGCCGTCGCAGAACGGCGGCGAGGAGCCCGGGGGCGATATCGTGGAAGTGGCGACAGCCGATGAGGTCTGGGTTCACGACCCAGAGACCGAAGAGGGCGACGCGCCCTCCGAAGAGACGACGGCGGCGGAAGCGCCGGCCGAATTCGCCGACGCCGACGTGCCGCCGGGCGACGCTGAAATCGAAGTCGAGCACGAATTCACGCCGATCGAAGCGGCCGAGGCCCACGAAGCGGCCGCCGCCGAACACGGTGGCGAAGCCGCCGGCGGCAACGACGCGATGGAGGAACTCCCGCGGCGCGACTACCGCTCGCTTCGCCGCTACAAGATTCAAGAGGTGATCAAGCGCCGGCAGGTGCTCTTGGTCCAGGTCGTGAAAGAAGAGCGCGGCAACAAGGGCGCGGCGCTCACGACCTATCTCTCGCTTGCCGGACGCTATTGCGTGCTGATGCCGAACACCGATCGCGGCGGCGGCATTTCGCGCAAGATTTCGAACGTCGCCGACCGCCGCAAGCTTAAGGAAATGGCGGGCGAGCTCGAGGTTCCGGACGGCATGGGCGTCATCATCCGCACCGCCGGCGCGAACCGCACGAAGCAGGAGATCAAGCGCGACTTCGAATACCTTATGCGCCAGTGGGACGCCGTGCGCGAACTCACGTTGAAGTCGGTCGCGCCGACGCTCGTCTACGAAGAAGGCAATCTGATCAAGCGCACGATCCGCGACCTCTACTCGAAAGAGATCAGCGACATCCAGGTCGAAGGCGAAGAGGGCTTCAACGAAGCGCACGGCTTCATGTCGATGCTGATGCCGAGCCACGCCGATGCGGTGAAACAGTATCGCGATCACGTGCCGCTGTTTCAGCGCCACGGCGTCGAGACCGCGCTCGACAGCATGTTCAACCCCATCGTGCGCCTGCGTTCCGGCGGCTACATCGTCATCAACCAGACCGAGGCGCTGGTCGCCATCGACGTCAACTCCGGCAAGTCGACGCGCGAACATCACATCGAAGACACGGCGCTGAAGACGAACCTCGAGGCCGCCGAAGAGGTCGCGCGCCAGTTGAGACTGCGCGACCTTGCGGGCCTCGTCGTCATCGACTTCATCGACATGGAAGAGCACCGCAACAACCGCGCCGTCGAAAAGCGGTTGAAGGACGCGCTTCGCCACGATCGCGCGCGCATTCAGCTCGGGCGCATTAGCCCGTTCGGCCTTCTCGAAATGTCGCGCCAGCGTCTGCGCGCGGGCATGGTCGAAGGCGCGACGATCCCCTGCCCGCATTGCGAGGGCCGCGGCGTAATCCGCTCGGTCGGTTCGATGGCGCTGCGCGTGCTGCGCGCCGTCGAAGAGTACTGCCAGCGCGAGAAGCTGCAGGCGATCACGCTTCGCGTGCCGCCGGAGATCGCGATCTACATCCTCAATCACAAGCGCGCGCAGCTGACGGCGATCGAAGATCGCCGCGGCGTCTACATCTACATCGAATCCAAATCCTCGCTTGCCGCATCGTCCTATGAGATCGAACGCGGCGCGAACGTACCGTTCGAACCGCGCAAGGCGGCACCGGCCGTGGTCACGGTCGAAAGCGCGCTGGAAGCGAACGACGACGACGATGTCGTCGAGGAGGTCGAAGAAGAAACCGCCGGCGAAACGGTGGAGCGCGAAGAGGGCGAGCAGCAAACCGGCGAACGTCGCGATCAGGACGGCGGCCGCCGCCGCCGCCGCCGCAGACGCCGCGGCGGACGCGACCGCGAACGCGGTCCGCAGCAAGACCAGCCGCCGGGCACCGGACCCCAGCCCGAGGCTCGCTTCGACGACAATGGCCCGATGCCGGCCGCCGAAGGAAGCGAAGAGGACGGCGACGACGACGTCGACGGCACGGAAGCCTCCGGCGAAGACGCGCCCGAGTTCGGTACCCAACCCCCGCAGTTCGGCGAGAACGGCGAGGGGCCGAGGCGCCGCCGCAGACGTGGGCGCCGCGGGCGCCGCGGCCGCCGCAACGAGGACGGCACGCCGTATCAGGGCCCGTCGCAAGGCGGCTCGCCGCTCGGCCATCTGCCGACGCCGGCCGAAGCGCTGGACGCGCCGGACTGGCCCGCAACCGGCGGCTACGATACGCGCCCGGGTGCGCCGCCGCCGGCGCCACCCCGCAGCTTCGAGCCGCCGGCACCGCCACGCCGCGAACCCGAACCGGTGCCAGAACCGCCGCGGCTGGAAGAACCGCGTCCGGAACGCCCAAGCATCGCGTCGTTCTTCGGCTTCGGCTCGAAATCCGACGACGGCGCGACAGCGGAAGCCAAGCAGCAGCGTAAAGGTTGGTGGCAGAAGAAAACGGACGCGTAGCAAGCTATCGGCAATCAGCAATCAGCGGCGCGGGCAATATGCTCGCGCCTTTTTTCCGATCACGGACTGCCGATCGCCGATTGCTTCCGGCACCACGCGACGAGTGCCGTCGCGGCGGCATCGACTTCAACCTCGGCACCGGCGTAAGAGAACCGTATCCAGCGGTCGCCGTCCGCCGGGTCGAAGTCGTGTCCGGGCGTCGCCGCAACGCCCGCCTCTTCGAGCAGGCGCTTGGCGAAGACCGCGGACCCGACACCGAACGGCGACACGTCGGTGTAGATGTAGAAGGCGCCGTCGGCGGGCGCCGCCGCACCGAACCCCGCCTCCTTCAAAGCGGACGTCAGCCGCGCGCGATTGCGGGCATAGACACGCACGTGGCCGTCGAGTTCTTCCCTCGCATCGAGTGCCGCTTGCGCTGCGACCTGCGAGATTGCAGGCGGAGAGATGTAGAAGTTCTGTGTCAGCCGCTCGACGGTGCGCACCAAGTTCTGCGGCACGACCATCCAGCCGATGCGCCAGCCCGTCATTGAAAAGTACTTCGAGAAGCTGTTGATGACGACCGCGTTCGGTGTCATGGCGAGTGCCGTCTCGGCACGCACGCCATAAGTGATCCCGTGATAGATCTCGTCGGAGATCAGCTTGAGCCCCCGCGCGTCGCATAGATCGACGATTGCCCGAAGCTCGCGCCCATCGATCACCGTTCCGCTCGGGTTGGCCGGACTCGCGATCAGCACGCCCGCGATACCTTGCTCCGCAGCCAGCGCCCGCGCCGTCAGTTTGAAGTGTTCCGCCGTGCGCGCGGGCACGAACCGTGGCGTGAGCCCAAGCGCGCTCGCGATGTTGCGATAAGCGGGGTAACCCGGCACCGCCATCGCCAGCGTGTCGCCGGCCTCGAACAACGCGACGAACGCGAGCAGAAAACCAGCCGACGATCCGGTCGTGATCACGATGCGCTCGGGCGCGACGTCGATCTCGTGCGTATCGCGGTAGTGCTTGGCCAGTCGCTCGCGCAACGCCGGCCGTCCTAGCGCCTCGGTATAGCCAAGCGCATCGTCCGCCAGCGCCCGCTGCACGGCCTCAAGCGCCGCACGGGGGGCCTTCGTACCCGGCTGGCCCGCCTCAAGGTGGAATATGGTGCGTCCCGTTCGCGCGAGCGCATTCGCGCGCTCAAGCACATCCATGGCCAGGAAAGGGTCGACTCGGCTGCGGTTCGATGGGGTCACGGGCGCTCGGACTGCCTTAATTTCGCTTCACGCAGCGGGAAGAATAGCCCGGATTTGAGCCGGATTTGCCAGCTTCGTGACAAGCAGTCGATTGACGGCCCCTGGGCGCAACCGTACCGTGCCGCGTCTGGGGGACAAGGGGCAAGCGTCGGCGCGCCGGCCGAGGGGCCGCCCCGATCGGCAGTTTCGTTTTTGGAGACCGATGTCGTGACCACCCAAGTTTCGCGCCTTTCCAAACCTGCTCGCGCATTCGCGATGGGCCTGTTTGCGACCGCCGCCTTGCTCTCGGCGCAGACCGAGGCGAGAGCGAAGGCGGGGATCCGCGACGCCGAGATCGAGCGCATCCTGCGCGGCTACAGCGATCCGCTGTTCCGGGCCGGCGGCCTCGATAAGGATGCGGTCACGATGTACATCATCAACGACCCGTCGCTGAACGCCTTCGTCACCGGCGGCCAGAACGTCTTCATCAACACCGGCATGATCATGACGCTCGACACGCCGAACGAGCTCAAGGGCGTGATCGCGCACGAAGCGGGCCACATCACCGGCGGCCACCTTGCGCGCGGGCCCGAGGCCATGGCCAAGGCCGAGGTGCCGATGCTGATCGGCATGCTTGCAGGCATCGCGGCGATCGCCGTCGGCGCACCCGATATCGGCATGGGTCTTCTGATCGGCTCGCAGTCCATCGCTCAACGCCAGGTTCTCGCCTACAGCCGGACGCAAGAATCGGCGGCCGACCAAGCCGCAGTGAAGTTCTTGGCCGCGACGGGTCAGTCGCCGCGCGGCATGCTCGGCGTGTTCGACCGCTTCGCCGATCAAGAAGCGCTGAGCGGCGTCCGTCAGGACCCGTTCATCCGTTCGCACCCGCTTTCGCGCGACCGTATTTCTTCGCTTCAAGGTTTGGTCGAAAGCTCGCCCTACCGCGACAAGACCGACACGCCGGAAGAACTCCGCGACTATGAAATGATGCGCGCAAAGCTGCGCGGCTTCATCGAAAAGCCGGAGGTCGTTCTTCGCCGCTACCCGCACAGCGACAGAAGCGCCCCGGCACGCTACGCGCGCGCCGCCGCCTATTTCCGCGCCGCCGAACTCACGCAAGCGATCGCCGAGATCGACAGCTTGATCGCAGAGCGTCCCGACTACGCCTATTTCCACGAGTTGAAGGGCCAAATCTACGTCGAATCGAGCCGCCCGAAGGAAGGCCTCCCGGCTTACCGCCGGGCCGTGCAGCTTGCGCCGCACGAGCCGCTGATCCAAGCGAGCTTCGGCGCGGCAATCCTTGCTGCAGCCGATGAGAGCGACCTCGAAGCGGTCAAGGAAGCAAAAAAGCACCTGAAACTCGCGCTGAAAGACGAGCCCGATAACGGCATGGCGTGGTACTACCTGGCCGACGCGCACGCGCGTACCGGCGAAGACGCGCTCGCGGCCCTTGCCACGGCGGAACGCTTCTATTCGCTGCGGCAGTATCCGCAGGCGATCAACTTCGCCCAGCGCGCACAGGGAAAGCTCAAGGAAGGCTCAAACGAGTGGCAGCGCGCGAACGACATTCTCTCCATCGCACAGGTCAAGGCCGCCGACCGGCGCGACCGCTGAACCTAATGCAACGACTCTAGGATCGAATTCGAAATGACGAACAACAAGTCCGTGCTTTTGCTGCTGCTGGGCGCGGTGGCGATGGTGGTGGCCGTCTTCTTTGCGCTGCGTTTGACGGGGGGGCTGTTCGGCGGCGACGACGTTCCGGCGACCGCCATGAGCAAAAGCGACGTCGAGAAGATCGTGCGCAACTATCTGCTCGAAAATCCGGAAGTCATCTTCGAGGCGGTCGACCGGATGAAGGCGAAGGAACAAGACGAACGTGTCGCCGAGATGGGCGAGAAGGCAAAGAAGTACGCCGCCGACCTTTACCGCGAGGCAGATCCGATCGTGGCCGGCAACCCGAAGGGCGACGTCACCATTATCGAGTTCTTCGACTATCGCTGTCCCTATTGCCGCAAAGGCAAGAAGGCGATCGCCGATCTCTTGAAGCAGGACGGCAATGTGCGCCTCGTGCTGAAGGAGTATCCGATCCTCTCGGCCGAATCCGAAATGGCCGCGCGCGCAGCGGTGGCCTCTTTGAAGCAGGGAAAATATTGGGACTTCCACATGGCGCTGATGGGCGCGGAAGAACTCGGCCCTGACGCGGTCTTCTCGATCGCCAAGAGCGTCGGCATCGACGTCGCAAAGCTGAAAGCCGACATGGCCGACAAAAACGTGACCAAGCGCCTCGACGCGGTTCAGACGCTGGGCCGTCAGATCGGCGTCGATGCGACGCCCACGTTCTTCATCGGCGAAAAGCCCTTCACGGGTGCGATGACGCTCGAAGAATTGAAAGCCGCCGTCGCCGCCGCCCGCAAACCGCGCGCGAGCTAAATCAATCCCGCCAGCGGCGACGACGGGTCGGCGTAGGTCTTCTTCTTCATGCGGCCCGCACGATAGGCGAGCCGTCCGCTTTCGACGGCAAGCCGCATCGCTTTCGCCATCAGGATGGGATCCTTCGCTTCGGCGATCGCGGTGTTCATGAGCACACCGTCGCAGCCGAGTTCCATGGCGATCGCCGCATCCGATGCGGTGCCGACGCCCGCATCGACGAGCACCGGCACCCGGGCCTGCTCGACGATCAAGCGGATGTTCACCGGATTTTGGATACCGAGGCCGGACCCGATCGGCGCCGCGAGCGGCATGATAGCGGCCGCACCCAAGTCTTCGAGACGCTTGCACATCAGCGGGTCGTCGCTGCAATAGACCATGACGTCGAAGCCCTCTTTGACGAGGATTTCCGTCGCGCGCAGCGTCTCGACCATGTCGGGATAGAGCGTCTTGCGGTCGCCCAGTACCTCGAGCTTGACGAGCGACCAGCCGCCGGCCTCCCGCGCCAAGCGGAGCGTGCGCATCGCCTCTTCGGCGGTGTAGCAGCCGGCCGTGTTGGGGAGATAGGTGAACGTCTTCGGATCGATGAAGTCGACCAGCTTCGGCGCGCCGGCGTCCGCGACGTTCACGCGCCGCAGCGCGACCGTCACGATCTCGGCGCCCGACGCTTCGAGGGCCGCCGCGTTCTCGGCGTAGTCCTTGTACTTGCCGGTCCCGATGATCAGACGCGAGCGGAACGTGCGGCCAGCGACTTGCCAGGTATCGTGTTGGTTCATTTCGTTTGCCAAAGCCTCATCCGCCGCCGACGAAGTTCACGATCTCGACCCGGTCGCCGTCGCGCACGTCGGTGGCGGCATGCGCCGACCGGGGCACGATCTCAAGATTGCGCTCGACGGCGACTTTGCGCCGATCGAGCCCCAATCGTTCGACCAGCGCGGCAACCGACATCGGGCCGGGAAGCACGTGGTCCTGTCCGTTCAAGACGATCCGCATGGGCCTTGAGATAGCGCGTTCCCGCCCCGCTAACCACCCGGAATCAGGCGCCTTTCGCCGTTGGTCGGGACTGGCTATAAGGGCGCGATTCCGACGGTTCTGGAACGGCTGATTTCCGACCCCTATGGCCAAGCCACTCTTCGTCCTGAACGGACCCAACCTCAATCTGTTGGGGACCCGGGAGCCCGAGATTTACGGGCACACGACGCTGGCCGATATCGAAGCCGCGGCGCGCACCCGCGCCGGCACCGCCGGGCTCGGCGTCGATTTCCGTCAGACGAACCACGAGGGCGAACTCGTCGACTGGGTGCAGGAAGCCCGGACCAAGGCCTCGGGGCTGATCTTGAACGCCGGTGCCTACACCCATACCTCCGTCGCCTTGCACGACGCCTTGAAGGCGCTCGACATTCCGGTAATCGAAGTCCACATCTCCAACCCGTACCGGCGCGAGCCGTTCCGCCACACCTCTTACGTGGCCCCGGCGGCGACGGGCGTAATCTGCGGCGTCGGCGCGCAGGGTTATGGCTTGGCCGTCGAGGCTTTGGCCGCCCTGATCGCCGCCAAGGCCCCGGCTGCGGCCTCCAAGAAGGGTCAATGATGAGCAAAGACGACGACAAACCGTCGACCGATGTTACCGACGGCAAGATGATCCGCGACCTCGCCGCGATCCTCGAAGAAACGGGCTTGAGCGAGATCGAGATCGAGAAGCAGGGGCTTCGCGTGCGCGTCGCGCGGACGCTGCAGGTCGTGGCGGCGGCGCCTGTTGCGGCCTCCGCCGCGGCACCGCGTGCGAGCGGCGCCTCACCCAAGAACGATCTGTCGAGCCACCCCGGCCTTGTCGCCTCGCCGATGGTCGGCACAGCCTACGTGGCACCGTCGCCCGGCGCTGCGGCATTCGTCAAAGTCGGCGACATGGTCACCGAGGGCCAAACGCTTCTGATCATCGAGGCGATGAAGACGATGAACCAGATCCCCTCGCCGCGCGCGGGCCGCGTCACCCAAATCATCATCAGCGACGGCCAGCCGGTCGAGTTCGGCGAGCCGTTGATGGTCGTCGAATGAGGCGGCGGACGCGTCTCGATGTTTGACAAGGTACTCATCGCCAATCGCGGCGAGATCGCCATGCGCATCAACCGTGCGTGTCACGAGATGGGCATCAAGACGGTTGCGATCCACTCGACGGCCGACGCGAACGCGATGCACGTGCGCATGGCCGACGAAAGCGTCTGCGTCGGTCCGCCGCCGGCGCGCCAGAGCTACCTGAACATCCCTGCCATCGTCACCGCCTGCGAGATCACCGGCGCCCAGGCCGTGCACCCCGGCTACGGCTTCTTGTCCGAAAACGCGCGCTTTTCCGAAATCGTCGAGGAACACGGGCTGATCTTCATCGGCCCGAAGCCCGAACACATCCGGTTGATGGGCGACAAAATCGAAGCGAAGAAGGCCGTGAAGAGTCTCGGCATTCCGGTCGTGCCGGGATCCGACGGCGGCATCGCGAGCGACGACGAGGCCAAGCGCGTCGCGGCGGAGATCGGCTATCCCGTGTTGGTAAAGGCCGCAGCCGGCGGCGGCGGCCGCGGCATGAAGGTCGCCCAAAGCGAAGAAGAATTGTCGATCGCACTCGCCACCGCACGCTCCGAAGCGAAGGCAGCGTTCGGCGACGACGCCGTCTATCTCGAAAAATACCTCCAACTCCCGCGTCACATCGAAATTCAGGTCCTTGCCGACAGTCACGGCAAGGTCGTGCACCTGGGCGAACGCGATTGCTCGCTGCAGCGCCGCCACCAGAAGGTCTGGGAAGAGGCCGGATCGCCCGCCCTGAACGCCGAGGCACGCGACAAGATCGGCGCTGTCGTGACGAACGCGTTGACGAAGCTCGGCTATCTGGGCGTCGGAACGATCGAGTTCCTGTACGAGAACGGACAGTTCTATTTCATCGAGATGAACACGCGTCTGCAGGTCGAGCATCCGGTGACCGAAATGATCACCGGCCTCGATCTGGTGCGCGAGCAATTGCGCGTGGCGAACGGCGGAGCGATCGGATTTTCGCAGGAAGACGTGACGTTTTCGGGCCACGCGATCGAGTGCCGGATCAACGCCGAGAACCCGGCGACGTTCCGTCCCTCGCCGGGCCTGATCAAGGACTTCCACGTGCCCGGCGGCTTGGGCGTGCGTGTCGATTCCGCGGCCTATTCCGGTTATCGCATCCCGCCGCACTACGACAGTTTGATCGGCAAGCTGATCGTGCACGGGCGCACCCGCACCGAGTGCATGATGCGCCTGCGCCGCAGCCTGTCGGAGTTCGTGATCGACGGTATCGAAACCACGATCCCGCTCTTCCAGGCGCTGGTGAACGAGCCCGACATCATCAACGGCGACTATTCGATCCATTGGCTCGAGAAGTATCTGAAGCGGCGGGCGGCCTGAGGCGCGCACGATGGTGCGGACGAGGCAACCGGTTCGCGATCTCATTCCGCCCGAAGATCTGCTCGGCGCTTATGCGCGCGGCTACTTCCCGATGGCCGAGGCGCGCGACGATCCGGAAGTCTTCTGGATGAATCCAGAGATCCGCGGCGTGTTTCCGCTCGACGCGTTCCACCTGCCGCGCCGCCTCGCCCGCGCCATGCGTTCGACGCCGTGGCGCTTCACCGTCGACAGCGCCTTTCCCGACGTTATCGCCGCCTGCGCCGAGACCGTCCGTCAAGGGGGAAAGACCTGGATCAGCGGCCTGATCGAGCGGTCTTACTGCCGGCTGCACGAACTCGGCCACGCCCACAGTGTCGAAGTCTTCGACGGCGACAGGCTCGTCGGCGGGCTCTACGGCGTGTCGTTGGGCGCCGCGTTCTTCGGCGAAAGCATGTTCAGCCGCGAGACCGACGCGAGCAAGATGGCGCTGGCCCACCTCGTTGCGCGCCTGAAGGCCGGCCGCTACCGGCTGCTCGACACGCAGTTCGTCACCGAGCATCTGATGCAGTTCGGCGCGGCACAGATCACGCGCGCGCGCTATCAGCGCCAGCTCAAGGCCGCGTTGGATTCGGACGGCGACTTCTACGTGTTGGGCGGGACGGGCGCCGCCGTCTTGGCCGGTACCGTTTTGCAGCTCACGACCCAAATGTCGTAGACGGGATGCTCGAGCGCGTTCAGCGCCGGGCTCGACGCGAACATCCAGCCCGAGAACACCTTTAGGATCGACCCGTCGGGCCTGCGCTCCTGAATCTCCAGAAACGCCGCCGACTCCGGCGGTTCCTCCGGCGGCCGTGTCTTGCACGCGTGAACGGTAACGATCAGCGTGTTGTAGACCAGCTTCTGCTTCATATTCAGTTCGAGACGCTTGGTGCGCGCCGCGACCTTGTCGAGCCCGCCCAGGATGACCCCGACCGCGGTCGGGGCGACGCCCGACGGCGGTGCCGGCACGATCACCTCCGGCGGCGGCGGCGTCATGTCGTCGGGCGGCAACTCGCCGGGAGGCAGCGGTACGCTCTCGACAGGCGGACCTGGTTCGGGCGTCCCCGGCGGCGCCGGTTGCGGCAACGGTGTCTCAACGGGCGGCAGCGGCGTGGTTTCGACCGGCGGCTCGCTGGTCGGATCCGGCTGCGCAACCGATGTACCGGCAAACGTAAGCGCCAAGAGGACGCCCACACCCGACAACAACAACGCAACGAAACTTCTCATGGGGAAACGCTCGACTTCCTTGCTGGCAGCTTCGACGCCGCCGCCGACTCCTCAGGGGTTGCCGGTCGCCGGCGCTGGCGACGGCTCGGAGTTTTCCGGCTTCTTTTCGCCGTCCGCCGCGCCCGAAAAGATCGCCTTGCTCACGAGACCGATCAGATCGACCGAACCTTGCGTCGTCTCGAACTCGCTGCCCGTCGTCATCATCGTTGCGCTGCCGCCAGGCGACACCGCGAGATAGGCGCCTCCGAGCAAACCTTCGCTCGCGACCCGGATGGACGAATCGTCCGGCAGCTTGATCTCGTCCTTAACGTTCATGCGCACGAGTGCCCGGTAAGTCTTCTGGTCCAGTTCTTGCGCCGTCACCGTTCCGATCTTGATCCCCGACATGCGCACGTCGGTTCCGACGTTGATGCCGTCGATACCGTCGAACCGCGCGACAAGTTCGTAGCCGCCGACGGGCGCGCTGCCCGTCGTGTTCCAGCCGTACCAGAAGAAAACGCCCGCAACCGCAACCACGGCCGCGCCGATCAGCGTCTCGACAAATCCGTTGTTCATGCGAACTCCCCTACTCCGGCCGCCATGCTTCGTAGTCGCCCGTCGCTGCCGCCCGCTTGCCGGTGCCCAACAGGCTTCCCGGCGGCCGGTAGGCCAACGGCGAGCCCGTCAAATTCGGCACGTGTTCCTTTTCCCACGCCTTGACCTTCGGCGGGGCGACCGTCGGCGGCTCGTCCACCGTGTGGTGCATCCAACCGTGCCACTCCGGCGGCACCAGCGAGGCCTCCGCCACGTTCTTGTACAAGACCCAGCGGCGCGTCCCGTCGCGGGTCTGGTAGTAGACGTTGCCAAGCACGTCCTCGCCCACGAAGTGGCCGTTGCGCTTCGTGTAGACCCACGTGCCGAGCGTGGTGCCGTTCCACCAGGTCAGCAACCAATTCAAGAACTTAATCATCGAAATCTGGGGTTCCGTGACTCGACCCGGGCCGGACTATTGCGCGAGACGTGCCGGCAGGTAAAGCGGCAGGCCCGCGGCTCACCGGTCCACCGACAGCTGCTTGGTGTTCTCCCCTGGCAGTTGTTTTGCGTCAAGGGCACCCGGATCGGTTGTCTTGGCCGCCACCGCCGCTTTGCTCGGCAGAACCCGGATGTCGACCCTCCGGGCCTTGTCCAGATACGTCCGCGCCGCGGCCGAGATCTCGTCCTTTGTGATGCTCTTCAGGTCGGAAATCTGCGAACGGATGATGTCGAGTGCATTTACCGCTGTCTGGGCGTCCTCAAGCGCACCGGCCCAGTAGCCGTTCGTGAGCCGCGCCTTCTCCGCGTTCTTGATGACGGGCGTCCGCGCCCGAAGCAGCACGTCGTCGGTAACCTTGCCAGTCTTCATCTCCTCCACAATCTCGTTCAGCGTCCGGAAGAAACCCTCCACCAGGTCCGGCCGTGTTTCGGCGGACGCCGCAATGAAACCGAACTCCGGCAAAGCGGCCGAATGCCAGCTTCCGACGGACGGCGAGTATGTCGCGCCCTGTGCCTCGCGGAACTCGTCGACCAGACGCACGCGCATCATTTCGCGCAACAGCGAGATCGTCCGTGCCCGCCGCGGATTGGAGACGAAGTCCGGCGCCGCCCATGCGGTGTAAGCGGAGGCCTGATCGGGTTTGCCTTCGTGCTCCAAGCGAAGCGTCTTGGCTTGGGCGGGGAAGCGAACGTCACGGGCGCCCGGCGGCTCCGCCAGTTGATCGGCGCGCGGCCTCAGCGCGCCGAACGTGGCGGCAACCGCGGCCGAGGCGTC
Source organism: uncultured Flavobacteriaceae bacterium (assembly GCA_964561925.1). Lineage (GTDB taxonomy): Bacteria > Pseudomonadota > Alphaproteobacteria > Micropepsales > Micropepsaceae > SZUA-430. The sequence goes on along the minus strand of CAZLRW010000016.1, from coordinate 2,024 downwards.
GTCGACGCTCACGTCGCCCACGATCGTAATTTCGATCGGCGCCGCATCGAGCAGCGGCTTCATCACGTTGCGCACGTCGGCGATCTTCAACGCCTTCATCTGCTTGATCGAAGGAAACGCCCAGCGCGCGTCCCCCGAGCGCAGGATCGCCGGCAACTCGCGCGACAGCACACGTCCCGGACCCGACGAGTATTGCTTGATGTAGGTTTCGGCCGCGGCCTGCAGGCGTTCGAGACCGTTGCTGCGGTACGCGGGGTCGGTCACATAGGCCGCAATCAACTGCATCTGCAGCTGCAGATCGCGTCCGTTCGTGCTGCCGCTGAAGGCAAACGCCTCTTCATCCATGTCGAGGTCCGCCCCGACGATACGGCCCGCAAGCGATTCTTCCAATTCGTCGGCCGTGAGCTTGTTTAGCCCACCCTCGGTGAACGCAAACGCCAGCGCCCAATCGAGCCCGACTCTGTCGCGCGGCATATGCACGTAGCCGCCCGCAAGGCGCACGTTCACGTGGATCGTGTCCTTCTCGAAATCCGTCCGCTTGACGTTCAGTTTCACCCCGTTCGAGAAACGCAGGAGCGTGGTGCCCAGATCGGCGACCTCTTTGCGCTCGGCAACCTGTCCCGGTTTGCCGAAATTCGCGTACGGGAACGCCTTCGCCTTTTCCTTCTTATTCGCCGCAACCGCCGTCGCGCGGCTCTTGTCGAAGACCGCGGCGATCGCCGGATTTCCACCTTCGATCGGCATCGCCGACGTCACGAAGACGACCGGCCCCTGCCCGTCCACGAGCTGACGCAGCAGATGCTGCGCCACCTCCGGCGTCAGGCTCTGCGAATATTTCTCGAAATGCTCCAAATCGTCCTTCGGATGCGTGAACACGTCCCGGCCGGAGAAGTCGCCGGCGATGGCGTTCGCAAGTCCCGGCGTCGAGCGCGTCGTCGCCTTCGCGACCGCATCCTCAAGGCCCGCGCGCCAGTTCTTGATCTCGCGGTCGACCTCGCTCTGTTCGAACCCGTGTTCGACGGCGCGACGCAACTCCTGCTCGGCCGCCGCCAGCGCCGTGCGCCATTGTCCGGGCCGCGACGACGCCGACAGCGACGTCGTGTTCATCGTCCCGCGCACGCTGCCCCAACCGGCGCCGGCGCCCACGAACGGCGCATTCGACTCGCGCGCGATTCGCCCCAAGCGGCGGTTGACGATCGCAAACGCGATGTTGCGCTTCGCGTTGAGTTCGCGCTCCGCCAGCGTGTCCGCAGGATCGTTCGCCGGCCGCAGCCAAGAGATCGACACGCCCTCCGGCAAGTTCGCTTCCGTGTGCGAGGCAGCCGTCAGGCCGCGCTGCTTGATCGGGCCTTCGAGCGGATTCTTGGTCGGTGCGCCTTGCGCCTGCCAGTCGCTGAATTTCGTTTGGATCTGCGCTTCCAGCACCGCAGGGTCGAAGTCCCCGGTGGCGACCAGAAGCGTTCGCTCCGGGCGATAGTGCCGACGGTAGTAGTCCTCCAAGAGCTCGCGGGTCGCGCCCCTGATCGTCTGTTCGGTTCCGATCGGCAGCCGGTCCGCGCGCCGTTGACCTTCGAACACGAGCCGCCAACGCGCTTCGAACGCCCGGTACTCCGGCGTGTTGCGCGTGCGCAGCTCCGACAACACCACGCCGCGTTCGCGCTCGATCGCTTGCGCGTCCAGCGTCAGCCGATCGCCGATTTCGCGAAACAACATCAGACCCGTGTCGATCAAGTCGGCGTCGTTCTTCGGCAGTTCCAGCTGGTAGACGGTCTCATCCGTCGACGTATAAGCGTTCGTGTGCGCACCGAACGCCAGTCCCTTGCGTTGCAGCAGCTTTACGAACTCGCCTTCCGGTACGTTCTTGGAGCCGTTGAACGCCATATGCTCCATGAAGTGCGCGAGACCGCGCTGCGCGTCCGACTCTTGGAACGCACCAGCCGCGATTCGCAGCCTGAGCGAAATCGTCCCCTCGGGCGTCGCGTTGCGCATGACCGCGTAGCGCATCCCGTTCGCGAGCACGCCGT
>CAZLRW010000015.1:0-52169 GCA_964561925.1 uncultured Flavobacteriaceae bacterium | reverse complement strand
AACTCAAGATCATCGACGTCTTCATCTGCAAACTGCGCAAGAAGCTGCAGGCCGCTGCCGGCCAGCACTACATCGAAACGGTGTGGGGCCGCGGCTACGTTCTGCGCGACCCGATGGAAGAGAAAGCGGCATAAAGTTAAGGGACCTGAGGGGGTCTGGAAGGGCGTCGCCGGCAACGGCGGCGCCCTTTGTGTTTCGGGCCGCCGTGTGCCGGATTGCCAGGCGGTTAAATCCCCTCGCCCTCGCTCAAGAAGTCGCGCACGAACGGCGATGCCGGATTGTGGCGCAGCACGTCCGGCGGCCCCACCTGCTCGATCTGCCCCGCGTTCATCACGGCCACGCGGTCGGCGAGCGCAAGCGCCTCGTCCTGATCGTGCGTGACCATGATCGTGGTCAACCTCGTTTCGTCATGCAGCGCGCGCAGCCATTGGCGCAGCTCCTTGCGCACCTTCGCGTCGAGCGCGCCGAACGGTTCGTCGAGCAGCAGGATGCGCGGCTCGATCGCAAGCGCCCGCGCGAGCGCCACGCGCTGGCGCTGACCGCCTGAAAGCTGAGTCGGAAAGCGCTTGCCCAATCCGTCGAGCTGCATACGAGCGAGCAGAGCATCGACGCGGCGTGCGATCTCCTTTCGGGCCGGACGCTTGTCACGCGGCCGCACGTCGAGACCGAAAGCGATGTTCTGCGCCACCGTCATGTGGCGAAACAGGGCGTAATGTTGAAACACGAAACCCACGCGCCGCTCGCGTGCGGGCACATCGGTCAAATCCTGCCCGTCGAAGCGCAGTGTCCCCGCATCGGGCAGGTCGAGACCGCCGACCACGCGCAGCAACGTCGTCTTTCCCGATCCCGACGGGCCGAGCAGCGCCATGAACTCGCCGGGCTGAACGGTCAGCGACACTTCGCGCACGGCTTCGACCGCGCCAAACCGCTTTGTTACACCGTGTATCTCAAGGGCCATTTTTTTGTCTCTTCTTAGTGCCGGTGCGTGGCGGCGATCTCATCGCCATAGCGCCACTCAAGCAGGCTCTTGAGCACGAGCGTCACGAGCGCAAGCAGCGCCAGCAACGAGGCGACGGTGAAGGCGGCGGCGAAATTGTACTCGTTGTAGAGGATCTCGACGTGCAACGGCATCGTGTTGGTGAGCCCGCGAATGTGGCCGGAGACGACGGACACCGCACCGAACTCGCCCATCGCCCGCGCGTTGCAGAGCAGCACGCCGTAGAGCAATCCCCAACGCACATTGGGCAGCGTTACGCGCCAGAAGGTCCGCCACCCTGAAGCGCCGAGCGAAATCGCAGCCTCTTCCTCCGCAACGCCCTGCTCCTGCATCAACGGGATCAGCTCGCGCGCAACGAAGGGAAACGTCACGAACACCGTCGCAAGCACGAGGCCCGTCACCGTGAAGATCACTTTAATGCCGAGTTCGTCGAGCCACGGCCCCAGATAACCCTGCGCACCGAACAGCAGCACATAGACCAGGCCCGAGATCACCGGCGACACCGAGAACGGCAGATCGATCAACGTGGTGAGAATGGCCTTACCCTTGAAATCGAACTTCGCGATCGACCACGCGGCCGCAAGACCGAAGATCGTGTTCAGCGGGACTGCGATTGCGGCAACCGTCAGCGTGAGCCAGATCGCGGAAAGCGCGTCCGGATCGCCGATTGCGGCGAGCGACTCGCCGATCCCGTTGCGTAAAGCCTCCACGAACACCGCGATCAGCGGCGTCAACAGGAAGAGCCCGATATAGCCGACCCCAAGCGCGATCAGCAGCCACCGGATCACGGGGCCATCGTCCGTGGGGCCGCGAAGAGGTCGTCTCGCCGTGTGCGCGCTCATCGCCTACCCCCGCGCCCGCGCCCACGCCTGCAGCGCGTTGATGACGAGCAGCATCGCGAACGAAATGACGAGCATCGCCGAACCAACGGCCGCCGCCCCCGCGTAGTCGTATTGCTCGAGCTTGGTGACGATCAGAAGCGGCGCGATCTCCGACACCAAGGGAATGTTGCCCGCGATGAAGATGACCGAACCGTACTCGCCGACGGCGCGCGCGAAGGCGAGCGCAACACCCGTCAACCAGGCCGGCAGGATCGCCGGAAAGATCACGCGCCGGAACGCCTGCAGGCGCGTGGCGCCCAGCGTCGCGGCCGCCTCTTCGAACTCGCGCTCCAGATCGGCCAGCACCGGTTGGACAGAGCGCACGACGAACGGCAAACCGATGAAGGTCAGTGCCACGACGACGCCGATCGGCGTGTAGGCAACCTTGACGCCCAGCGGATCGAGGAACTGCCCGATCCATCCGCCCGGCGCATAGAGCGTGGTCAGCGCGATGCCCGCAACCGCCGTCGGAAGCGCGAACGGCAAATCGACCAGCGCATCGACGATGCGCTTGCCTGGAAAACGATAGCGAACGAGAACCCACGCGACGACAAGTCCGAACACCGCGTTGATGGCGGCGGCGATCAACGCCGCGCCGAAGCTGAGTTGCAACGATGCGGCGACGCGCGGCTCGCTGACCGCGGCCCACACGCCGCTCACGCCCAACTCCCATGGACGCAGCAAGAGCGCCGCAAGGGGAATCAAGATGATCGCGCTCAAGTAGAAGACGGTGAAGCCGAACGTGATCCCGAAACCTGGAATCACGCTCGGGCTACGAAACCGCCAAGCGGTGGCGCTCACTCACTGCCCCGGTTTGTAGATTTGATCGAAGATGCCGCCGTCGGCGAAGTGTGTCGCTTGCGCCTTCCGCCAGCCGCCGAACACCTCATCCACCGTGACCAGAGGAATTTTCGGGAACTGCGCCGCGTACTTGGCGACCACCTCCGGGTCGTTGGCGCGGTAGAAGTTCTGCGCGATCGTCTCCTGCGCGGGCTTCGTATAGAGGAACTTGAGATAGGCCTCCGCTGCCGCTCGCGTACCCTTCTTATCGACGTTCTTGTCGATCAGCGCGACCGGCGGCTCGGCCAAAATGCTGACCGAGGGATAGACGATCTCGAACTTGTCGGCACCCAGTTCCTTGATCGCGAGCCGCGCCTCGTTCTCCCAGGAAATGAATACGTCGCCGATACCGCGCTGCGTGAACGTCGTCGTCGAGCCGCGTGCGCCGGTGTCGAGCACGGTCACGTTTTTGTAGACCCTCGTGACGAATGCGCGCGCCGTCGCCTCGCTGCCGCCGGGTTGGCGCAGCGCCCAGGCCCATGCGGCGAGATAGTTCCAGCGCGCCCCGCCCGACGTCTTCGGGTTCGGCGTGATCACTTGGATGCCGGGTTTCGCGAGATCACCCCAGTCTTTGATCTTCCACGGATTGCCCTTGCGCACCAGAAGCACGATCGTCGACGTGTAGGGCGACGAATTATAGGGTAACCGCTTCTGCCAATCGGCGGGCAGAAGCTTCGCCCGCGCCGCGATCTCGTCGATGTCGTAGGCGAGCGCCAGCGTCACGACGTCGGCCTCAAGGCCGTCGATCACCGAGCGCGCCTGCTTGCCCGACCCGCCGTGGCTTTGGCGGATCGTCACCGTGTCCCCGGTCTTGGCTTTGTAGTCCGCGATGAAGGCGGGATTGATCGCGTCATAGAGCTCGCGCGTCGGATCGTACGACACGTTGAGCAGCGTGATGTCCTTCGCGAACACGGTCTGCGCGAAGAGGAACAGAAACGCGACCGCGGTCAGTGAATAGCCGGCAAAGCGGGACGTCGTCGTCATGGGGATTTCTCCTTGCGTGGCGTCAGGCGTCAGAAGGTGAATTGAGTGCGCAGCGAAACGATTTCCAGGTCTTGGCCGATTTGCGCGCCCGCCGGCGGCACGAAGACGCCGGTTCCATAGGCATTGGCCGCGCCCGTGCTCAACCGGTCGATCTCAACCCATTGATAGTCGAGAAGGAAGCGGATGTTGTTGTTCACGTACCAGTTGAGGCCGACCGTCCACGCACTCTGCTCGCCGCCGCGGATTCCACCCGCGGCAGGCAGCAGCTCTTCGCGGAAGTTGAGGTCGGCCTCGCTGTAGCGCAGTGCCAGCTCCAGCGCGCCCCAACCCTCGCCGTCGGCAAGAAACGGCTTCGCGGGTTTCAGGCCCGAGAAGATGCCGTTCGCCGCATTCCAGGACCGCGTCTCGCCGGTGATCGCATAGGCGGCTTGCACGTACCAGCCGGAGAAATCGGGATCCGGCAACGCGCCGCCGAGTTCGCGTTCGAACTGATACCAGATGTGCTCGCCTTGAATGTAGAAGTTCTGGAACGTTGCCGCGAACTCGACGCCGGGCGCCAGCAGCGTGTCGGTGTTGATGTTGCCCGTGTCGATCAATCGCGTGCTGTCGACGCGGATCTCGGGCCGATCGCGCAAGCGGAACGGATAGCGCTGCGCCGCCTCCGGCCCTTGGTCGGGTGCCCGGAACAGATAGGTCGCGTTCGCCCCGAGATGGACGTTCAAGTCGGGGCTCTTGTACGCGAGGAACGCGGCGCGCCCGACCAGCGCCAGCTGCTCGTCGAAGCTCTGCGTTGCGATCGGCGCGCCGGTGACGGCGAGCGAGGCGAACCACTGCTCGCCGTTCGCATATCCGGCGACGCCGGTGCGGCCTTCCGCACCCGCGATTTGGCGCTGCAGCTCGGCGGGCGACGCACGCTCGAGGAACAGCGAATCGGCATTCGACACGGAATCGTCGTATCCGACCGAAGGCCCGAATGCGCCCGCCCGCAGACGCACGCCGTCGATGCCGCTGTATTGAAGATAGAGATCCTGGATGCGGCCGCCGTCTTCTTGGCCGGTGCCGCCGAACTCGTAGATCAGGCTGTACTGCCAAACAGTGTCGAGCTTGCCCTCGATGCCGATTTGCGCGCGGCGGAAATTCGTGCCGTCGTTCAGGTCGCGGGCGCGCGAGGCCTCGGTCGCATCGCCGAACGAACCGCGCCGGAAGTCGCTCGCAAGCGGCCCCGCCTCGTCCTGGAAATAGTTGGCATAGTCGAGCGACAGACGCCCGCGTAGCGAAACCGACGACTTGCCGTCGCCCGATTCGAACGTCGGCCGCGCGTCTTTGACCGTAAGCTTCGGCGCCTCCGCACGAATGCGCCGCTCTTCCGCGAACTGGTTGACCGACGACGTTTTCACGTCTTGCACTTGCGCCGATAGCGCTTCGAGCTGCGCCTGCTGCTCGGCGATCTGTTTCTTCAACGCCTCGATCTGCGCCTTCAGCTCTTCGGTCGACGCCGCCAAGGCCGGTGACGAAAGAACGCCGGCACACGCGGCCGACACCAACGATACCGACAGCAAACGTCTCGCCCGCCTCATCGCACCTCTCCGGAACCGGTTCGGAACGACGCTGAGGGTATCTTTAATCTCTACTGAGTCAATAGAGATTATATTGTTTGACGGCCGGAAATGGTGAAATCCGAGGGGTTCGGCGGAAATCCGGCAGTTGTGCGGGCTAAACGCTCGGCTTGATCTTGCGCTTGTCCGCGAGCGCGTCGGCGAGCGAATGCTGCTCCAAGATACGCGCCGTCGAATTGCGCACATCGATCAGCGACTTGCGGATCGCGCAGGTGGTCTCGTCGGTACAATCTTCGCAGCGCCGATAGGCCGTGCGGCTGGCGCACGGACTGAGCGCAAGCGGCCCATCGATGACGCGAATGACTTCCGCGAAACTGATCGCCTTTGGCTCGCGGCCCAAAAGATAGCCGCCGTGCCGCCCGCGCACGCTGTGCACAAGCCCGCGCCGCTTCAGTTCGACGAGAATCTGCTCAAGGAACTTGCGCGGCACGTTCGCGCCCTCGGCGATGTCGGCGATCTGCAGCGACCCGTCCGTGGGATGGGCCGCCAGATGAAGCATGGCCCTTAGAGCGTAACGCGCCTTTTGTGACAGCATCTCGGGTGAGTCGATCGGTTCGATAGACTTACACTACACGAACGCCCCCGGCCGATACCAGCCGAACCGCCGGTCTTGGTTAGGCAGCCTGCCTACCCTGCGTTCGTCTCAAGCCGCATATCCGGATCGAACGGATAGAGCGGCCGGCGGATGCGCGTGTACTTGAAGAGCTTGAGATCCGAGGCGGTGCACCCCTCCCCGTCGCACATCACGATATGCTTGGCGATCGGCTCGAAGCCCGCACGGAAATGCTGGCGCGACTTGATGATGACGTAGCGCTTGGCGCGCGGGTCGATGCCGCAATGCGTGAACACGCCGAGATCGTAAGGCTCGCTCCGCTTCTCCGACACGACGATGAGCATGGAGCCGGTGTCGAGCACGGCGGTGCGCCCCATCCGCACGATGCTGCCCGTCGCCATGGGTCCCGTGACCTTGAACTCTCCGTCTGTGATGCACTTCACGCGCCCCGAGACGGTCAGCGGTTTGCCCTTCAGGCCCATCGCCGGCATATCGACCTTGCCGCCGAGATTGAGCATGACCTCGCGCCCGACACCCGCGTCGATCATCTGCGCGACGCAGGCGGGATCGCAGATCGGACCGGCGCACGCATCCTCAAGCCCTTGCGCGATCGCCTCGGCAATCACGCTCATCACGTCCTGCGTACCACCGGAGGCCGTGTTGTCACCGTGATCGGCCATCACGATCGGCCCGCCCTTGAGCGACTTCGCATGGCCCACTTGCGTGGCCAGCGTCTCGGGCTCGAACAGAAACTCCGCCCGCCGTTCCCACGCCCGGTCCAAGATGCGGTTCAGGATCGTCTCGCCCTCCGCCGTCCGTCCGTCGCACACGAACACCGACGAGAGCGCGAGGTGCGGGATGTCGGCCTGCGGAAACCCGCCGAAGACGGACGCGTTCAGCACGACGCCGCCATCCTCCGCCTCGTTCGCAAGACCCATCAGCGACTTCATCGGCTCGCGCGAAGGCGTGTGCATCAGCGTCGAACTCATGATCGGCCGGCTGCCCCAGATCATGACCGGCCGCACCTCGCCCGCCATCGCGCGAAGCAACGTCCGCCCCGCGCGCCGCGCCGTCTCGGCCATGTCGATGTGCGGATAGGTGCGATAGCCGGTGATGACGGTGGCAGCCCTGACCATCGCCTCCGTCATCTGCGCGTGAAAGTCGAGCGCAACGGCGATCGGCACCTCCGGCGCAACCTTGCGGATGCGCGCGAGCAACTCGCCCTCGCCGTCGTCGTAAGTCTCCGTCACCATCGCCCCGTGCAGCGCCAGCAGCACCGCATCGCACCCCTTGGCGACTTCTTCCACGATCCCCGATGCCATCTCTTCGAACGCCGCGTCGGTGACGAGCCCCGACGGATGGGCGTTCGCCGCCATCGGCAAAGTGAACTCAGCCCCCGCCTTGCGCGCCACCTCGATAAAGCCGCCGAGCGACGTATTTGTCCCCTCCGCCTCCGCAATCGCGAGCGGCCCGGCGAGTGCCCCCTTGCGCGCGAACGAAGCAATCGGCGTCGGCAGCGGCGAGAACGTGTTCGTCTCGTGCATCATCATCGCAAGCACGAATTTCTTGGGCATGGCATCCTCCGGCGCCACGCACACTTACTGTCAACTCGAAGGTTAGGCGAGCCCGTTCGAACTCATGGTGGCAATCAATGGGGCTCCGAACACGCGTGCCCCGTACCGCCGGCACGCAGGTTGATGCCGTATTCGAGATAACCCTTAAGGCAAACCAGCATGTGCGACCAACCGCCGGCGTTGTCATAGGATGACTTGATCCCTGCAGGCGTCGGTCGCCAGCCCGACTCGCTGATCTGCACCAGCGTGCTGCCGTCGTCGAGCGTCTTGAACGCCATCTCGACGCGGGTGTTGTAGCCACCCTCGTTCGCCGGCCACTCGAACACAATCCGTTCGTTCTTGATGACGTGTCGCACGATGACGTCGTACGTCTCCGGCGCCTCGTCGAACGACCACTTCACGGTCACACCCTCGACCAACGGCCCGCTCGCTTTGCTCACGAAGTACCCGCTCAACCTGTCAGGCTTCACCACGGCGTCAAACACCTCGCCGATGGGCTTCCGGATCTTAAGCTGCACCTGAAATTTCGGTTCCATCGCGTCCTCCGCTGGCATGGTCGAAATATATGTTATATAATTATAACATGTCAAGAGACGATGATTCGGACGATCTGGTGTTCAAGGCCCTTGCGGATTCCCGCCGCCGTCAGATCCTCGATCTATTGAAGAAGGAACCGCGCACCACGGGCGAACTGTGCGAGAGGTTCGAGAAATCGTTGGATCGCTGCACCGTCATGCAGCACATCGCCGTGCTCGAGCGAGCGGGGCTCATCATCGCTCGTCGCGAAGGCCGCGTACGCTGGAACTATTTGAACGCGACGCCGTTCAAGGACATCCACGATCGCTGGATTTCGCCCTATGCCCGCGAAGCCGTCGATCTGCTCGCACGGCTGAAGCGCGATCTGGAACGCACGTGATTCAGGCGCGCACGGAAAACTCAAGTTCGTCGCCGAGCGGCAACGCCATTGACACATAGCCGCCCTTCGGATCGCGCACGTAGTCGGCATAGGGTTTCAGCGTACGGCGAAACCCCTTCATGTCGTCGCAGAAGACGGCAGCGCCTCCCTTAAGCTTCGGCTCCATCAGCTTCAACACCGGCAGGCAAAGCTCCTTCCACCCGTCGAGGAACAGAAGATCGACCGGCGCGTCCACATCGCGCAACGTCTCCATCGCATCGCCTTCGCGCAGCTCGATCAACCCGTCGAGACCGGCCGCCGCGAAATTCGCCCGCGCCGCTTTGATCTTCTTCGGTTCCAGTTCCGTCGTGATCACGCGCCCGCCGCCGTTGTCGCGCAAGGCGGCCGCGAGATAGATCGCCGAGATGCCGAACGAACAGCCGAACTCCACGATCGTGCGCGCCCCCGACATCCGCGCGAACTGATAGAGCGCCCGCCCCTGGCCCGCGTCGATCGGAATGTAGGCGTTTCTGAGGTAGGGCTTCGCGCTGTCGACCACACCGCGCCCCGTCAACGCGCCGACCGCAACCGCCGGCAGCGCCCGCAAGAACACCAGCCAATCGCCGCGCGCCGCCTTGTGCAAACGCGCGAGTGTCGCCTTGATCTTCGGGTCCTCGAGCGCCGTCATCTGCCTCTCCGCTGCTGGACGACGATGCGCGCAAAGAAGCCGAAGCGGCAACTCGCAATCCCACTGCCGGCGAAAAGCGGCCGGAACCGTGGCGCTTCGCCGCTTCAGCCCGACGGCGCGCCTTCGACTACTCGCATTCGCATGAGACGTCGCTCGGTTAGAGCGCGGCGCAGGCAACACCCGACACATGGCTCGACAGCGCCCGCCAGCCCAACGGCGACGCGGTCCGTTCAAGCAGGTTGGACGACACATACCCGTGCCGGCAGGGCTTGCCGTCCTTGTCCGTCCGCTCGCTCTCCCCGCGCCCGACGACGATGACAAGATTGTCGCTCAGCCAAACGAAGCGCGTGATCGTGTAGCGGAAGTTCTTTGGGTTCCACGATTGCGCGCGCACGGCTTCAAGCTCTTGGGCCTTGGGCGTGATCCCGCCGTCCGGCCCGATGTTCACGAACGCGCCCGCAAGAAAGCCATCGAGCCCCTTCACATCCTGCCGCCGGTAGAAGCCCGGCCACACCTCCGTCTTGATCTGCGTGAGCTTCGCCTCGTCGGCCGCACGCGGCGTCGAAGCGGCCACCGGCATCGCCAGCGCAAGAACGAACGTCACCAAACAGAAAAGACCTCTCATCGCCAACCTCCTCCTCAAGGAACCTTGCGCAGCGCGGCCTCCGCCGGTGCAAGCAGCACGTCGTCGTCCGTGTTCTCGTTGATCCGCGCGTTCAGCCACACCGCATGGAGGAACGCGCGCGTATTGTGCCGCTTGGCCAGTCCCGCTTGCGATGCATACGCTTCATCCCAAGAAGCAAGCGGCGCCGCCTGCGTCACCCGCCCGAACCACGCCTCCCACTCGCCCGCCGCAAACAGCTTGCGCTGCGCGAGCACGACGACGGCGACCCGCTCGGCGACCATCCAGTCGATCGCCTGGGCGAGTTCGACCGCGGCCCCGATCGCATCGCCGCGCACCGACTCCTTGAAGATACTCGCCACGAACAGCCGACCGGCCGGCAGCAATCCGTCACGCTGATCGATCAGGATCGAGGCGACCGCCGTTCCGTGGTGGGGATCGGCCGCCCGTCCTTGACCCAAGAAATTGCGCTGGACGATCTGCGCGCCGCGAAGACCGGGATGTTGCGGGTCGACGGGTGTGTCGACGATTCCGATCGAAAACCCGCGCTGGCGCGACAAGGCCTGCCGCACGCTTCGTTCCTCGGCTTTGATGCGCATCGATGCGCCGGTCGAGAGCCGGAAATCGTAGAGGTGGTTGTAGTCGTATCGGCCGCTCGGATCGCGGCTTCTGACCGCACGCAGCGCGTTCTCCGCCGAAATATTGCCCGGTATCGAAAGAATCACCGCCTCGATGCCCATCGCCGGCAGCGCGACGCGGCGGTCGACGGCGTAACCCATCGACTGCACGATCCGCAGTGACTCCGCGCTCGGAGAAATGGCGACCAGCTGACCCTTGCGTGCCAGAAAATCGCGATCGACGCGCACTTCGTCCGGACCGACCCGCGTCAGTTCGGGATCGGCCGCAAGGAACGTATCGCCTGCGTCGATGTTGAATGTCGAACCGCCACCGCCGCGCCGGGGGCCGTCATCATCGTCCCCGCCGTCGCCTCCGGGTCCGCCGTCGTCGTCCCCGCCCGGACCGTCGTCGTCGCCACCGGGGCCGTCGTCGTCTCCGCCCGGACCGTCGTCGTCGCCGAAGCCGCCATCGTCGTCGCCGCCAAGACCGCCGCCGTCGTCGTCACCGAAGCCGCCCCCGCCGTCGCCCCCGGGATCGCCGCCGGGCGTCCCGCCGTCGTCGCCGCCTCCACCGCCTCCGCCGCCCGCACCGTCATCATCGTCGTTGCCGCCGGTGCCGCCATCGTCGTCGTCGCCTTCGCCGTCATCATCCTGCGCAAACCTGAGCGGCGCACTGACAAGGGCACCGGCACTCCAAAACGTCTCAAGGGTCGCGGCGTAGACGCGTTGCGGCATCAAGCCGAAGCTGTTGCCGGCCGCCAAGATGCCGGCAAACGCAAAGCTCAATACGAGAATTCGAAGAAGCAGCATCGCGTCGCTCCGTTCAGCAGGCCGAAGATTGGAACAACAACGCACCAAGGTGCGAGGTTATTCGATGACCGCGAGAATAATTCATGTTCGCTTTACGTTCCGTTCGTTGGAATAAGGGCCGGACCCAGGCGTTGTCGATAAGGCGAGGTCAAAGGTCGGGCGGTGTCCCTCTCCTCGCGAGGGAATCATCGGCGGCTGGCGATTCGCGAGACGCTAAAGCTGATGCAGCAGCGACGCGCATCGTCCGAAATCGGCGGCTTGGAACCGTCAAAGGAGCAGAAAGTCGCCGTCGAATTCTGGCGCCGCAGGGCAGACTCGCGTAGTCCTCCGCAAGCGCCAGCGAATGCACTCTCTACTGTGGCTAGGGGACCTTTTAGCTATGTTGCGTATCGGAATGCGGCGTGTGTTCGCCGCTGGCGCCTTGTGGGCTGCTTTTGCTTCGTGTTCCAGCGCGAACGACGCGGAACAACAGAAAATTCGATTCGTTCAACCGCTTCGCGGCGTCCTCGCCGAAGCTCAGCGTGAGGCCGTGCCCGATCGCGAACGCGGCAGCTGGCTGTTCGAGCCGGTCCTGCGCGCGTCGGTCGAGTTCGACGACAATGTCTTTGCCGCGCCCGTGCTACCCGAAGAGGACACGATCTTCCTGCTTCGTCCCTCCGTGCGGCTGCTGCGCGACGAGAAGGACTACGACATCGCTTTCGACGCCTTCTATCAGTACCAGACGTTCGCTGACGACACGAACGACGACGTGAACGAAGGCGGCGCGTCGCTCGCCGGCCGCGTCGCCGTCGGCGGCGGCGGGCGCGTGAACGCGCGCGTCAGCTATCTGCGCAACGTCGAGGATCGGGCGGACCCCGACGACGTCAACAACGAGCGCGCCAAGGACGACCGCATGACCGCGCTCCTGGGCTATGCGGGCGAATGGGGACGGGTCGGATTCAACACCTCGGTCGAGGCGCGCCGCTTCGATTATCTGACGGCCGACGACCAGGACCGCGATCGCGACGACTTGGCGGCGAGCGCCAGGCTGCGTTATGCGGCGACCAGCGGCTTCACCCCGTTCATCCGCTTCGGTTATGCCGATCTCGACTTCGACGACGCGCTCGACGACGGCGGCGTCAACCGCGATCTAACGCGAGCCACGATTTGGGGCGGCGCGTCGATGCGCTGGGACGACACGCTGTCGATCGAGGCGGCCTTGGGGTCGTCGCGCAGTTCGTTCGACCAGGCGACGTTCCGGGACCTGACGACGTTCGTCGCCGACGTCGACGTCGTTTGGCGGTGGTCGGAGCGGACCTCGCTGATCGCCGGCATCAACCGCTCGGTCAACACGACCACCGAAAGCGGCGCCTCCGCGCGCATACGCACGAGTTACCTGCTGCGGCTCGACCACAAGATCGTGGACGATGTCGTGCTGTTCGGTTGGGCGAACTTCGCCAACGACGAGTTCGAGCAGGATCCGCGCGAAGACGACTACACGTTCTATTCGGTCGGCGCCGAGTGGTTTGCGACCGAGACCTTCCGATTCTTCGCCGATTATCGTTACTCGGAGCGTTCGTCGAACGATCCGACCGAAGAGTACGAGCGCAACGCGTTCCGCGTCGGCACGCGCATCCGCTTCTGACCGCCGCAGCGAAGGTATTGGCAATCTTGATTCGGGGACACGGCCTCTCGTGTCCCCGAAGTCTTTTGAGGATTTTTCCGACGGCGACGGAATGAAACATGCGTCGCCGCGTTGTCGCTCTACAGGCCAACCTAGAGAGCGATAGCAATGACCGAGATCCTGCACAGAGACAGAGTTGCACGCGCCAAGCGCGCCTTTTCGACCCGGACGGTGCCCGAGGCGTCAATCTGCGCGGTGACGTTCGACGTCGCCGGCCCGCGCGCCGGCGATCTGGTCCTCGCGCGTGTCGACGCGGTCGGCGCTCACAAGCAGTTGGAGCTGACCACGAGCCGCAAGGCGACGCTGTTCCCGGGCGACGAAGTGATCCTGGCCTACGGCAACCGCTATGCCCCGGATCAGTTCGAGGCCGAGGTGCCGGCCACCCTGGGACCGTGTCACCTCGCGGCGGCGGGCGGCATTGCCTCTTTCGTTCTTGGCCGCAATGCCGCCATGGCGGCGCCCACCGCGATTACGCCGGTTGGATTGATCGTCGATGAGATGGGCCGTCTGGTGAACTTGCGCCGCTTTGGCCGCAAGGCGCATCGGCCGGCCTCGCGGGTGCCCTGCATCGCGGTCGTCGGCGGTTCGATGAACGCCGGCAAGACCACGGCGGCGGCATCGATCGTCAAAGGTCTCGCCAGCAGCGGCCTTAAGGTCGGCGCCGCAAAGATCACCGGCACCGGCGCAGGCAACGACTATTGGCACATGTGGGACGCGGGCGCCCACATGATCCTGGACTTCACGGATGCCGGGTTCGCCACAACGTACAAAGCCGCACACGCCGATTTGGAGGAGATCGCGAACACGCTCGCCGCCGAACTGGTCGCCGCAGGGTGCGATGCGATCGTCTTCGAGATCGCCGACGGTCTCTATCAAGCCGAGACCAGCTGGCTCGTGGGCTCCCGCGCGCTCGAGAGCCTCGTGGACGCCTACGTCTATGCCGCCGAGAGCTCCGCCTCCGCCGCCATGGGCGTCGAATGGCTGCGCGGCCGCAACCGCCTCGTGCTGGGCATCAGCGGCCTCGTTTCGCGCTCGCCGCTTGCCTGCCGCGAAAGCGAAGCGGCGACCAAAGTCACCTGCTACACGAAGGAGGCGCTTGCATCCCCGGAAGTATGCCGCCGCTGGGCCGACATTCTGGCGGGCCGGGCCGCAGCGCGCGCGGCATGATCCCCAAGCTGCTGGCGCCGGAACGGCGCGTCGCCCTGGCGCAGCTCGCAGCCTTGGCCGTGGTCGAGGCGGTGGCCATGACGGGCGTCGCGATCGCCTTGAAGTTCGCAACCGAAGGCGTTGCACGCGGAGAGGTCGCGTGGGCGCCGGTCTTGGCTCTCGCGGCTTTGGGGATCCTGGCCGCCGCGTTGGGGTGGGAGCGCCTTGTTGCGACCGCCGATTTCGGCATGCGCTATGCGAACGAGTTGCGCGCGAATTTGGCGCGCCATGCCGTGGCGCTCGCCGCGCGCAACAAGAGGCGCCGCCTAGGCACGATGGCGATGCGTATGACGGGCGACCTGAACGCCCTGCGCGATTGGGCCGCGTCCGGCCTTGGGGATTTGACCGCCGCCCTCGGAGCCTGCATCGCCGCGATGGCGATCCTAGGAGGCGTCTTGGGCGCTTTTGGGCTCATGATCGTGTTTGGCGCGATCGTCGTGAACGCTCTGCTCGCGTTCGCGCTGCTCCGTCCGCTGTGGCGCGCCGCGCGTGACGTGCGTCGCGCCCGCGGGCGCGTGTCCGCACTTGCCGGCGACATCGTGCTCGGCGCTGCCGCCATCGAGAGCTTTCGTGGCGAACGCCGCGAGCGCCACCGTCTGAGAAAGCGGTCGGAGCGGCTGAGGGAAGCGACCGTGCGCAGCCGGCGTATCGCCGGGCTGCTGGCCGCGCCGGCCGCCGCCACCACGGCGTTGACGACGGTCTTGACGCTTGTTCTGTTCGATCATGGCTTGGCGCGGATGCAAACCGCCGGCGATTGGGCGTCGTTCATGTTCGGCTTGGGCTTCCTCGCGACGGGCCTTGCCGGCGCGGTCCGAGCGGTCGATGGATACGTCGCGTTTGCGGTCGCAAAGCGCCGCATCAATGGGCTCGCAGCAGAGATCGCGCAGCCTGCCATGCCAACGCCGCCGCCGCCCGCTTTCACCGGCGATGTCCGGGGCGTCGAACTGCCGGCAAGTTCGGCCGTCCACAAACCGGGCGAGGTCGTCACGGTGGCCGCCGATCCCGCCACCGCCTACGCGCGGGTGCTCGAACTCGCGCACCCGGATGCCGGGGCAAGACTCGACGGCGAACCGCTCTCCGGACGCAAACGCGCGATCGTGAGCCCGACGGTCCCGTTGCTCCGCGGCAGCGTCCGCCGCAACCTGACGCTCGGACGCAAGAGCGCAAGCGCTACCGAAGTGACCGCAGCCTTGGCACTGGCCGGCCTCGATCCCGATCGGTGGGGCTTGGAGTCGCCGATCGACCCGGCGCTGGAGACGAGCGACCCCTGGACTGCCGCCCGCCTGCGCTTGGCGCGCGCCATCGCTCACAAACCCCGCGTCATCTTTGTCGCCGAGCCGGCCTTCATGATCGACCGCACGATGGCGGCGGCTTACGACCGGATCGCCGCGGCGACCGGGGTGGTTCTGATCGTGGCCGCCGTGCGGGACGAGACGGCGATCCTACCCTTGCGCAGCCGGACAAATGCGGCGGCGCAAAGTTGATTCACCTTGCGCTTCGCGGCGAACGCCCCCTAAGGCCTTGCACCGTTCCTGCACGCCGCGCTCATATTAAGCACTGCTTTACTGAATCCGTGACGACACTGACATCGCCCTGTGATATTCCGCGGCCCATCCCGGAATAAACCGTCCTTGCGTGCGTAGTTATGTCAAGAAACGACGTGCGCGATCAGTTCGAGCGAGAATTGGTCGCCCTCCTGCCAAAGCTGAGGCGTTTTGCCTTCGGGCTGGCGGGGTCGAAAGCGGACGGAGATGATCTCGTGCAGGGCGCCCTTGCCAAAGCGTTGGCGAACCGGGAGCAGTGGCAGCCCGGAACCCGGCTCGACAGTTGGGTCTATCGCATCATCCAGAACCACTGGATCGACACCGTGCGCGCGCGGCGCACGCGCGGCGAAGGCGTTTCGCTGGACGACGCGCTGCACGTCTCGCTCGATGACGGCAACCGCACGGTCGAGCACGCGATGGCGCTCTCGAAAATGAGAACCGCGATCGCCCAGCTGCCGGACGAGCAGCGCGCGGTGGTCGTGCTGGTGTCGCTCGAGGGCCTGTCCTACGCGGCGGCCGCCGAGACGCTGAACATCCCGATCGGCACGGTCATGAGCCGCCTCGCGCGCGCGCGCGCGTCGCTGGCGGCCGCCGTTTACGGCGAGGCGAAGAAACCCCAATGAGCGCGCAAACCCCATTCTCGGACGAAACGTTGTGCGCGTATCTCGACGGCGAACTCGGCACGGCCGAACGCGCGACGCTGGAACAGGCGCTTGGCGTCGACGAAGGCTTGCGCAGACGCCTGGAACAGTTCCGCGGCGTGACGCAGCTGCTGCAGGATCAGTATGCGGATGCCGGGACCGAGCCCGCGCCCGAAGCGCTTTTGAAGGCCGCGCGCGACCTCGCAGGCGCGCAGGGCGCCGCTTCGAACGTGACCGCATTTCCACAACGACCTCGGACGGTTGCCATGCCGCGCTGGCAGTTGCCGCTTGCCGCGGCGATCGCGCTCGTCGTCGGCGGCATCGCGGGCGGTGCGTTTCAAGCGGCACGCAACCAAGCCGAACTCGGCGCCCAAATCACGACGCTTGATGCGGGACGCATCTTGCCCTCGAATCCGCTCCACGCCGCGCTTGAAAAAACGCCGAGCGGAGAAAGCGTCACGACCGCCGACGCGAGCCGCATGCGGCTGGTCCTCAGCTTCGCCGCCAAGGACGGGCGCTTCTGCCGCGAGTTCGATGTCGCCGCACGCAATGCCGCGTCCGTCGGCGTTGCCTGCCGCGAGAACGGCGCCTGGCGCCTCGAAGCCCTGCTGGCCGCAAAGCCGCAGGAGGACGGCGTCTACTCCCCGGCCTCGGGTTACAACACCAACGCCTTCGACGACGTGGTGACGTCGCTCATGAAGGACGCGCCGCTCGACAAGGACCAAGAAAGCGCCCTCATCGGCCGCGGCTGGCGCTAAATCGCGGCGATTAGCCGAATGTAAACGGCACAAGCACGCCGGGGGCACGGCAACGACGGGCCTTAAGGCACGGCGTAACCTCAAATTTAGGTCGTCCGGCACACATTGGCGCATCCGTCAGCCGGCTCTCCTCCATGCGCATTGCCACCGACTCTCCCGCGAACGGCGCGCCCAACGTCAGCAGCTTCGTGCCCGGCTTCGCCGAGATCACGAAGAGTGCGTTGACGATCGCCGGCGCGCTCTATGCGGTGTTGTCGGTCATGCATCTCTTCCAGACCGCCGCGTGGGCGTTACCCATGTCCGCGACGGCGGCGGCCACCGCCGCGCTGCTGTTCTGTTGCAGGGCCGCGTTCGGCGCGTCCTGGCTGCCTCAGTTCGCAAGGCGCCGGGCGATGTTCGCAATCGCCTTCCTTGCCTGGCTCAACAGCGCGCTGCACCTATGGCTGTCGGGCGATCCGATGCAGGCGACGAATCTCGCCGTCGTGATACTTGCGGCGGGAATCGTCCTCATCGACCGGAGCGAGTATGCCGTCAGCGTCGTCCTGTGCTGGGCGGCGTGGCTCGTGCCTGTCGCGGCGCTGGGCCGGGACGCCGCCTTCCTTCACTACGGCGTCCACCTGCTTGAAGTCACCGTCCTTGCGAGCGCAGCCTTCATTTGGAAGCGCATCGTCCTCGTGCGCAACAACGACCTCTTCAATCGGGCCTCGGTCGCGCGCGAAGAAGCGGAAGCCCATCTTCGCCGCGCCACCGCGGCCGACACGTTGTTTCAGCAGTCCCTGGCCGAGCAACGGGAGAAGGAGCGCCTTGAAGCCGCACGGCTTGCGGTGACGACCGAGTTGCTCGAGTCGATCCGGCAGGCACAGACGACCTTCATCGCCTCGGGCGACCAGCGCGTCGTCTTCGAAGCGTTGCTGGAGGGCCTCTTGAAGATCACGGGCAGCGAGTACGGCTTCATCGGCGACCTGCTGCACCGCGCCGATGGCACCCCCTACCTGAAGACCCGCGCCATTACCGACATCTCCTGGAACGACGAGACCCGCGCGCTCTACGGCAAATACAGGGACACCGGCCTCGAGTTCACGAATTTCAAGACGCTGTTCGGCGCCGCGATCCTGACCGCCAAGCCGGTCATCGCGAACGAACCGACGACCGATCCGCGCCGGGGCGGATTGCCGCCCGGCCATCCGGCCCTGAACGCATTCCTAGGCCTGCCGCTGACCGCGGGTGGCGAAGTGATCGGCATGATCGGCATCGCGAACAGGGCGGGCGGCTACGACGAAGAGTTCGCAACCCTTCTCGCGCCGTTCCTTCTCAGCTGCGCCAACCTGATCCTCGCCTGCCGGGCGGAAAGCGCCAAGCAGGCGGCGCATGCGACCTTGCGGGAGAACGAAGAGCGCTTCCGCATGCTGTTTGCGCTGGCGCCCGTCGGAATTGCGCTGAACCGGATGGACGACGGGCACTTCCTTTCGGGCAATGCGGCGCTCTTCGAGATGTTGGGCTACAGCGAAGACGAGTTTGCGCGTCTCACTTATTGGGACATCACGCCGCGCGACTACGATGCCGCGGAGGCCGAACAGCTCGCGTCTCTCCGCGCGCACGGCCGCTATGGGCCCTACGAAAAAGAGTACGTTCGCAAGGACGGAACGCGTCTGCCCGTGCTCTTGAGCGGCCGGCGTCTGCACGATGCCTCCGGCCGCGACCTGATACTGTCCATCGTTCAGGACATATCCGCCCGGAAGTCGTTCGAAGCCAAGCTTGCCGACGCGCGCGACGCGGCGCAGGCGGCGAACGTCGCCAAGTCGCGCTTCCTGGCAACGATGAGCCACGAGCTGCGCACGCCGTTGAACGCCATTCTCGGGTTCTCCGAGATCATCGCCGATCAGACGTTCGGTTCGGCCGGCAACACGCAATATGCCGAGTACGCCCGTATCATTCATCAAAGCGGCGCTCACCTGCTGTCGTTGATCAACGACCTTCTGGATCTCTCGAAGATCGAGGCGGGGAAGATGGAACTCCACCCCGAAGCCAACGACGTGGCCGAGATCGTGACCGAGGCTTTGCGTCTGGCGAGCGCGCGTCTCGGGGAACAGCGCGGACCCGAACCCCGCGCCTGCCTCGCTTCCGGCCTGCCGCTCTTGCAGGCGGATCGCCGCGCCCTGCTCCAAATGGTCGTCAATCTCGTCTCGAACGCGCGCAAGTTCACGCCGGCGGACGGCACAGTGACCGTCGACGCGCGAACGAACGCGGCCGGCGGCATCGTCATAACCGTCGCCGACACGGGCATCGGCATCGCGCGCGACGACATTCCCAAGGCGCTGGCGCCCTTCACGCAGATCGACGACGGCGCGGCGCGCCGGCACGGCGGGACCGGTCTGGGCCTGCCGATCGTCAAGTCGCTGATCGACATACACGGCGGCGAACTCGTGCTCGAAAGCGACGCCGGCAAGGGAACGCGCGTCAGCTTGATCTTCCCACCCGCATCGACGGTTGAAAAGGCCGCCTAGGCCGCGGAAAGGCGCAGTGCAGTCCGCAGGACTCAATCCGCCGCGAACCGCACGGTCACGCCCACCATGACGAGCGTGTTCTCGAACCGCGGCAGTTCCTCGTGCCGCAGCGCCACGTGAACCTCGTGGTCGCCGAGCACTTTGACGCTGAGGCGCGCATCCGCGACGAAGACGCCGCCGCTGTCGTCGCGAAAGACGCTGTCGATCGCGCCGCCGCCGATCCCGGCAAGCGCGCCCCACCCTTCGCCGCGATACTCGACGCGAAGGATGCCGCGCCATTCCTCGTCCTCGAAGCGGCCGAGCCGGCCATAGATCGCCGTCGGCTCGACCGACCAGCCCGGCGCGACGCGCATGCGATGCGAGGCGATGACGAACTCTTCCGTGAAACCCGCACTGTGCGGATTGATCTGCAGGCCGAGCCGCGTCACGTCGCCGTCGTCGAGGTGCAGGATCTCGGCGGTGTAAATGCTCTGATGCTGCCCGCCCGGCTGATGCCGGTAGCCGGCCTCGAGCACGCCCTGCCAGTTCGCGTGGAACTGATGCATGACGCCCGCGAAATAGCCTTCCGTCTCGTCGCCTTGCCGGCGCAGCGACGGATCGTCGATGTTCAGACTGTCGTCATAAACCGCCCACACGCGCCAGTCGTCGGCGAGCCACGCCGAAGCCTCGACCGCACGCAGGCCCGCGCCGCCGCTCGACGACGCGCCGGCCCAAACGCTCACCTCGCCGCGGATCGGTGAACTGCCGGCGGCATGCCCCGGCGCGACTGCAAGCGCGCACGCGGCAAGAACCGGTCGATGCCAAACCGTGGTGGACAATGGCGCGCGCTCCTGACAGGGCGACAACGCAAGCATGCCCGGATTATTCCCCGCGGAATGACGGCCTTCGCAGCTTCAAGGGGGAGCGGCCTACCGCACGGCGAGAAGAGCCGAAATCGCCCTGACCGCCGCCGCAAGCACCGCGTCGCGTTCGGCGGGCGCCTCGGCGATCGTCTCCGACAGCCGCTCGACGATCGAGAGCGT
Source organism: uncultured Flavobacteriaceae bacterium (assembly GCA_964561925.1). Lineage (GTDB taxonomy): Bacteria > Pseudomonadota > Alphaproteobacteria > Micropepsales > Micropepsaceae > SZUA-430. Next base: position 31,754 of record CAZLRW010000015.1, on the reverse strand, counting down.
GAGCAGCAGCGCCGCGCGATGGCGGACGGGCGAGAGCCCGGTTGCTTCCGACAACAGACCGAGTTGCCGTGCGCGAGACCGGCCGAGCGCCTCCGCGACCAGGGGCTCCATGCGCGCCACCGCACGGATGCCGGCGCGAAACGTGCCCCATGCGGCATGGAACTCGACGATGAAGGCGAGCGCCCGGCGAAGACGTGCCCGCCGGCCTCCCGCGCCGCCGAGCGCGCGATGCAACCCTTCCCACTCCCGTAGGCCATAGTCGTCGTAAACCGCGAGCAGAATGTCCGCCTTGTCGCGGAAGTGTTTGTAGAAGCTGCCCGGCGCGTAACCCGCCGCGGCGGCGATCGCGTTGCTGTCGGTCGAAAAGTACCCGGGACCGTTGAACGCTTTGGCGGCCGCGGCAACCAGCGCCGCGCGTGTTGCCGCGGCATTGCGCGGCCGTGCCGTACGGGCTTTGGAACGGGCGGGATTGACGCTTCGCATGGTGATGATATAAACATCATCAGTAAGTGATAGAAAAATCACTAAAAGAGTGACGCCATGCGATATCTTCTGACGGCGGCGGCGTACTTGTCCGTCGCGGCGGCCGGCATACTGGTCGTCATGCTTCTGATTGCGCTTGAGGCAGGCGTGACTCAGCAGAAATTCGAGCACTTGTTTGCACCGGCCGACTACGAAGCCGCGTTCGCGGCGGCGCGCAAGCCGATGCTGGCGACGCTGACCTTCGACAATCTGTTCATCTTGGCTTACGCGGGCGCCATCGCTCTCGGACTGACGGCCATGCGCACCCCGGCGAACGGCTGGATTGCCGCGGCGGCGGCCGCAGGGATCGTCGCCGCGGGACTGCTCGACTACGGAGAAAATCTCCGCTTCGTCGTGATGTACGCCGAAATCGACTCCGGTATCGGCTTGAACGCGCAAAATCTGTCGGCGCAGATGTGGGCGAGCCTGATGAAATGGCACATCGCCTACGCCGCCATGTTTGCGGCAAGTTTCGTCATTCCCGTCAGAGGACCGGTGAGCTTCGTGCTCGTTTGGAGTCTGCGCGTCGTGCTGCCCGTCGTCGGCGTGCTCGTCTATGTCGGCCCGCCGGAATGGCGCGCCGCGTTGTCGCTCGCACGCTACGCGCTGATGCTTGCGGGCTTCATGCTCTTCGCGGCGGTCTTCGCAAACGAAGCGCGCCGCGCGTCGTGAGCCGATTCTAGGCCGCTTCGCGCTTTCCGAAGTCGAGGATCGTGGCGATGTTGAGCACGATCAGAAGCCGCCGGTCGAGCCGGAACACGCCCTTCGACACCGCCCGCCAGCGAGGATCGAGGTTCACCGGATTGGGCTCGAACGCCGACGCGTCGATTGACAGCACGTCGCCGATCTTGTCGATCAAAAGCCCGTAGGACTCGTTCGCGCGCTCGACCCCGACGGCCATCATCCCTTCGTAGGACGATTTGCCGAGACCCAGGTGCTGCCGGCAGTCGATCATGGTCACGATGCGCCCGCGCAGGTTGAGCACGCCCGCGACGTCGGGATGCGCGAGCGGCACCGGCGTCAGCCGCTGCGGTTTGAACACGTCCTGCACCTCGTCGATCGGAACGCCGAAAAGTTGGCTGCCGATCTCGAACGTCACGAAGTCCTGCGTCTTGCCTTGGGCGGTGTTCTGGCTCATGCCGCGAGCGCCTCGCTGCCGATGTGGGATTTGATGGCGTGGAGCAGCCCGTCGCGATCGAACTTGCGCGCAAGCGCGTCGAACGCGCCCAATTCGTCGCCGTCGTTGTCGGAGGCAAGCCCCACGACCGGCGTCCGCTGCCATTGCGGGTCTTTCTTGACGAGCGAAGCGAACGCCCGCCCGTCCATGCCGGGCATTTGGATGTCGCTCAAGATGATGTCGAAGGTGCGGCCCTCGTCCTTGAGTTTCAGCGCCGTCTCCGCCGTCGCCGCTTCCGTCACCACGTAGCCGGCGGCCGACAGCAGCGGCGCCATCATCGTGCGGAAGAACGGGCTGTCGTCGATCAAAAGCACGTGCCGCTTCGCCACCGCCGTGGGCTTCGCCGCGAACCACGACCGGAACGCGTCGCTGACGTGATAGGCGATGTCGACGACCTCGGTCGCCTTTTCGCGCACGATCGCCGTGCCCAAGAGCCCCGTGTCGCCGGCCGCAAGTTCGACCCTGAGCGTCGCCTCGACGATGTCCAGAATCTCCTCGACCGCAACGCCGACTGCCCGGTCGCCGTCCGTGAACACGAGCACCGGCTGGCCGCCCTCCTCGCGCACGCTGCCCGAGAGCGACGTCACGATCGGCATCAGCGAACCGCGATACTGCAGCACGCAGCGCCCGTTCGAACGCTCGATCTTGGCGGCATCCACGACCTCGAGCCGCGTGACCGCGCCCAGCGGCACCGCCTTGGGCTCCGCCGAGCCGGCACGGAAGAGCAGCAGCGCCTGCTTCGGCTCGCCGGCCGCAACGACCGCCCCGGCCGCGTCTTCGGCCGCCGCGCGCGCCGCCGCCTCGCCCGACACCGCCGTCGCGAGCCCGTTCGGGTCCAAGATCATGATGACGCTGCCGTCGCCCAGGATCGTGTTCCCCGAATACATCGGGATTTCCTTGAGGATCGGGCTGACCGGCTTCACGACGATTTCGCCCGTGTCGAACACGGTGTCGACGACGATACCGAAGGTCCGCCCGCCCGCTTGCGCGACGACGATGAAGGCCTCGTCGGCTTCGCTCGCCTGGCCCGGCAATTGCAGCACTTCCGACAGGCGGATCAGCGGCAGCAGGCGATCGCGCAGCCTGAGCACGCAGGTGCTGTTGATGCGCTCGATCTTGGTGTCGCTCGAATCGGATGCGCGCACGAGTTCCATGACGCAGATCTGCGGAATGGCGAAGCGCATGTTCTGCACGCCGACGATCAAGGCCGACACGATCGCCATCGTCAGCGGAATCTTGATCGTGAACGTCGTGCCCTGCCCCTCTTTGGAGCTGAGCCCGACCGAGCCGCCGATCAGTTCGATGTTCGACCGCACGACGTCCATGCCGACGCCGCGGCCCGACACGTTCGTCACCTTCGCCGCCGTCGAGAGCCCCGCGTGGAAGATGTAGCGGTGGACCTGCGCCTCGCTCATCCGCGCCGCGTCGGCTTCGCTCGCCAGCCCGTTAGCGACGATTTTCGCACGGATCTTCTCCGTCGGCAGACCGCGCCCGTCGTCGGCGATTTCGACGATGATGTGCCCGCCTTCGTGATAGGCGCGAAGCGTGATCGTACCCGTCTCGGACTTGCCTGCCGCCCGCCGCTCGGCCGGCGTCTCGAGCCCGTGGTCGCCCGAATTGCGGACCATGTGCGTGAGCGGATCTTTGATCAACTCAAGCACCTGCCGGTCGAGTTCCGTGCCCTCGCCGTGCATCGCAAGATCGATCTTCTTGCCGAGTTCGTTGCCGAGGTCGCGCACGATGCGCGGCAGCTTCGCCCACGCGTTGCCGATCGGCTGCATGCGCGTCTTCATGACGCTTTCCTGCAGCTCCGCCGTCACGTTCGACAGCCGCTGCAGCGGCACCTTGAACTCGCTGTCGTTCAGATGGCGCACCATCTCGAGCAGCTGGTTGCGCGTGAGCACGAGCTCGCTCACCATCACGATCAGCTGCTCGATGACGTCGACGTTGACCCGGATCGACTGGTTGGCGACCGAAACCTCGCCGCCCTTCGCGGCCGCCTGCGCCGTTTCCGCCTTCGCGACGGCCGGCGCGTGCTCTTCGCCTGCATCCGCGCTCTCGACTTGCACGCGAGCGGGCGCCGCCACGCTCGCTTTGAGTTCGCCCGCCGCCGCGCGTTCGAGTTCGGCGATCAGTTCGCCGTCGTCGCCCGCAGGTTCCGCTTCCGTCTTCTCGATCTGCTCGAGAATCTCCTTGATGCGATCGAGCGACGTCAGGATCAGCGTCACCGCCTCGGGCGTCACGGGCACGACGCCGTCGCGAAACTTGCCGAGCACGTTTTCCGACGCGTGAGCCACCTTCTCCAGCCGCGACAAACCGATGAAGCCGCACGTCCCTTTGATCGTATGAACGAGGCGGAAGATCTTTTGCAGCACGTCCTTGTTGTTCGGATCGGCTTCCAGCTTCACCAGCTCGCCGTCGACGACCGTCAGGCTCTCGCCCGATTCGGTGAGGAAGTCGCGTAACAGTTCATCCATCAGTGGTACTGCCGTCGTTGAAGGCGTGCCCGCCCGGAATCGTTTCTGCACTGTCTGGCGCGCCGGTTAACGGGGTGTGAACGCCGCCCCGGCGCGCGATGCGTTTCTCAGCGCGCGAGCGACTGCGCCGCCTTTTTCGTCGTCTCCGTCGCCGCGTTTGCCTTCTTGATCGAGTCCGAGATGCTGACGACGTTGGCGGCGATGCTGTTCACGGCCGTGGCCGCGCTTTGCATGTTGGCCGAGATATCCCGCGTCACGGCGCTTTGTTCCTCGACGGCGGTGGCTGTGCCGGCAACAAAGTCTTTCACCTGAGTCACCGAACCCTGGATCTGTTGAAGCGCGTTGATCACCTCGCCCGAAACCGTTTGAACGCCCGAAATTTCCTTGTTGATCTGATCGGTCGCGTCGCTGGCCTGGCGCGCGAGGTTTTTGATTTCGTTCGCGACGACGGCAAAGCCCTTGCCCGCATCGCCCGCCCGCGCCGATTCGATCGTGGCGTTCAGCGCCAGAAGATTGATTTGGCTGGCGATGTCCTGAATGATTCCGACGATCGCGCCCATCGACTTCGACGCCGCGTCAAGTTTCTGCGCCGAGACGCCGGCCGTCGAAGCGTGACTGACCGTGCCGTTTACCGCGGCGAGCGACTTGTTCATGCTCTCCGAAATCTCGCGGATCGACGCGCTGAGTTCCTCCGCGCCCGTCGCCACGCTGTTGACGTTCGCCGACGATTCGGTGGCGGCACCGGACGCGCTGGTCGCTTCCGTTTCGGCAAGGCGGACGGCCGAGTCTATCGCGCCGACGTTCTCGTCGATCAGCTTGCGCACGTTGCCGAGCAGTTCCATCTGCGCCGTGATGTCGGTCGCAAACTTCACGACCTTGAACGGCTTGCCGTTCATATCCATGATCGGGTTGTAGGACGCTTGGATCCAGATTTCGCGCGCACCCTTGGCAAACCGCTTGTATTGCGCGGCCTGATACTCGCCGCGCGCGAGCGAGCGCCAGAATTCGGCGTACTCGGCCGAGTTCTTGTACGACGGCTCGACGAACATCGAATGGTGGCGCCCCTTGATCTCGTCGAGCGTGTAGCCCATGGCGCCCAGGAAGTTCTCGTTCGCCTTGATGATCGTACCGTCGAGTTCGAATTCGATGACGGCCTGCGACTTGTCGATCGCCGCGATCTTGCCGTTGAGATCGGCGAACACGAGCTTCTGCTTCGTCGTGTCGGTCGCGAATTTGACGACCTTGCAGACCTTCTGATCGCGGTCGAAGACCGGATTGTACGACGCCTGAATCCACACCTCGCGCCCGCCTTTGGCGACGCGTTTGAACTCCGCGGCCTGGAACTCGCCGCGCTGCAGCCGCTGCCAGAACTCGCGGTACTCCGGCGAATTGCGGTAGGCCGGTTCGACGAACATGCCGTGGTGCTGTCCCCGGATCTCTTCGAGCGAGTAGCCCATCGCGCCGAGAAAGTTCTGGTTCGCCGTCAGGATCGTGCCGTCCGGTTTGAACTCGATCACCGCTTGAGACCGCGACACGGCCTCCAAAGTCGCCTTCGTGTCGTCGAAACGCTGAAATCCGAATGACATAACGCCCCTCGGCTTCTTCTCGTTCAGGATGTACCTGGCTGGACCACGAGGAGTGACAGTGTCGGGCTTCGGTTAATCAAAGGTGAATCGCACCTGCACGGGATGTAAAAAAACGAACGGCGCCGGTGACTTACCGGCGCCGTTTAATCCGAGAATATCCGAAGGCTAAGCCGCGCGCGCCCGGTCGAGGAACGTCTGCACCTGCTGGCGCAAGACATCCGACTGTTTGCCGATCTCCTCCGACGTCGACAGCAGCTGCGCCGCCGCCGATCCGGTTGCGCCGGCCGCTTGGCTGACGCCCGTGATGTTGGAGGAGACTTCTTGCGTGCCTTTCGCCGCTTCCTGAACGTTGCGCGCGATTTCCTGCGTCGAGGCGCGCTGTTCTTCGACCGCCGAGGCCACCGCCGTCGATATCTCGGAAATCTTGCCGATCGTCTTTCCGATCGACTCGATCGCGCCGACCGTATCGCTCGTCGCCCCTTGAATCGCGCCGACAAGCTGACCGATCTCCTCGGTCGCCTTCGCCGTCTGGTTCGCAAGGTTCTTCACTTCCGACGCCACGACCGCGAAACCCTTGCCGGCTTCGCCCGCGCGCGCCGCCTCGATCGTGGCGTTCAGCGCGAGCAGATTGGTCTGCGAGGCGATGTCGCTGATCAGCTTCACGACGTCGCCGATCTTCTGCGCCGCCGACGCCAGGCCGCGCACCTTCGAGTCCGCCTTCGACGCCTCCTCGACCGCGCCCTGCCCCGCCTTCATCGATTCGCTCATCTGCCGGCTGATTTCGCTGATCGAGGCGGCAAGTTCTTCGCTGGCAGACGCGACGGTCTGCACGTTCGCCGACGCCTCTTCGGAAGCCGCCGCCACCGCATTCGCCTGCTGGCTCGTCTCCTCCGCCGCCGCCGACATCGCTTGCGACTGGGTCTGAATGCCTTTGGAGGCCGTCGACACCGAACGCACGACCTCCTTCATCACCGTGTCGAACTCGTTGATCGCGGATTCAAGCGCCTGCTGGCGCTTCTGCCGCTCGGCAAGCAGGGCTTCCTGATAGACCGAGATCGCGATCTCCATGTCCATCATCACGGCCGTGTTCACCGCGCCGATCACCTCCGCGCAGCGCTGCGCGTTGCGGTAGTTCGCGGTCGCAAGCTCGGCCAAGCGGTTGAGCACCAGTAGATAGCCGCCGATATACCAACGCGGATCAAGACCGATCCTGCTGTGTGTCAAGCCGATCGTCCGAACGCCCTGCATGTAGGTCTCGTCGAACGTGCCGCTGAACAGCCGCTGCCAATGCCCGCCCTGCGCCATCTTCAGACGCGGAATTTGATTGCCGACCATGTTGGAGAGCTGCGGCACCATCGCGACATGCCCGTAGAACGCGTCGAGAATCTCGGGCAGTTTCGGCTCGACGAGCTTCCAGAATTCGCGCAGCGCTGCGCCGGTCCGGTCGGTCACGCGCATGAAGCGCAACCGCCCCTCGCGATCGAGCGACGCATTGGCCTGTATGGGCATAGTGTTCGTATAGGCAGACATTTCCGATGATCCCCCCGGGGATGAAACGAGCCGCGGCGTGAAGTCCATGGACCGTGCGGACATCGCCTGCTGCCGCGAATCACAGGTCGAGTGAGAGGAGCGTTTTGCCGCCTGTTGTCGGCCGTCAAGCGGCGGCCGCAAACTTTCAAACGACCGTTGCGCCCGCAACGCGTCGCGGCGCGGTTTCTACGCGACTGCAGACGCGGGTTAACAAGGCCTTAAACGGATATTGCCGGATAGCTTCACGCTTTGCGGTCGAAGCGCACGTCGAACTTCACTGTGTCCCCTTCGTGCGCGTAGCTGACCGCGCTGCCCAGCTTCTTCGTCAGCAGCGCGGTGACGAACGGCGCGATCGTACGCCCGGTCAGATCCTCATGCGGGATCTTGAGGCCGAGGCCTTCCTTGATGTCGGGCGCAAGATTGGCTTTCAGCCCCTTCGCCGTGATCGCGACCGTGATTGCCGAGCGTGTCGCGTCGACCCTCACCGTCAGCAAGCCGCCGCGCGGAATGCAATCCGCACCGAGCGCCGCGAGGTTCAGCAGGATACGGATGATCTCTTTGTCGACCGAGATCGGCGGCGCATGCCAATCGAGCTTCGCTTTGCCGGCACGGAAGAACTCGGACGCCACCTCGCCCACTTCGCGCAGGTCGATTTCCGCGCCCGCCGACCCCATCGCGCCGAACGCAAGCCGGGCAAACAGCAGCCGCGCCTTCGCCTGTCCGACGCTGTGCTCGATCAGCCGCATCGCGTGCGCACGCATGTCGGCGTCCTGCTCGTCGGCCAGGATTTCGAGACCGTTCGAAATCGCGGCGACCGGACTGATCAAGTCGTGACACACGCGCGAAACCAGAAGCGCGCCGAGATCGAGCTCGTTCATGGGGGGGCGTTGGTTGTCCTGTCCGTCGGGATTTGTCCTGGGGACCGGGGACAAGTAGTCTGAAACAGCGCGTTGCATCAACACCAACCAGCCAGAGTTCGCTTAAAGAACGCTTAAGCGCGGGGGACGAGGCGAGGACAAAATGCCCAAACAGGAATCGCAGGCCAGCATGCTCGAACCCGGACAGTTTGTCGTGCTCGAAGGCGCACCCGATTGGGGATTGGGTCAGATTCAATCGGTCGCGGGTGCGCGCGTCACGGCCAATTTCGAAAACGCGGGCAAACGTGTGATCAATGCCGCGGTGGCGGAACTCAAGGTTGTCGACGCCCAAGGACGCCCGCGCCCATGACCCGCTTCGACGACGAAAAGCGCAAAGCGCTGCTCGCACAAGTGGTTGCCATCGCGCGCGACGCCGGCGCGCTCGTCATGCGCCACTACGAAGCGGGCGTCGACCGGCGCGAGAAGGCGGACAAATCGCCGGTCACGATCGCCGACGAAGAGGCGGAGCGCTTGATCGTTCGCGCCTTGAGCGAAGTTGCGCCGGGCCTTCCCGTCGTTGCGGAGGAAGGCGCGGCGGCAGGCGCAAAGACCGACGTGTCGGGCGGCGTGTTCTTCCTCGTCGACCCCTTGGACGGCACGAAGGAATTCCTGAACAAGAACGGCGAGTTCACGGTCAACATCGCGCTCGTCGAACACGGCGTCCCCACATTGGGCGTCGTCTACGCGCCGGCGAAGGGCCGTCTGTTCTGGGGCGCGAACGCGACCGCCTTCGAAGAGCGTTCTGGAGAAGGGCCGCGCGCGATCGCCACGCGCGCGACGCCGCAGGACGGCATGACCGCGATCGCAAGCCGCAGCCACCGCGATCGCTTCACCGACGAATACCTCGCCCACTACCCGATCAAGGACATGATCGCCGCCGGCTCCTCGCTGAAATTCTGCGTCATCGCGGCCGGCGAAGCCGACATCTACCCGCGCCACGGACCGACGATGGAATGGGACACGGCCGCAGGCGACGCCGTCTTGCGCGCCGCCGGCGGCCGCGTCACGCGCCTCGACGGCCGGACGCCGCTCACATACGGCAACGCGAACGAAGGCTTCCGGAACCCGAGCTTCGTCGCCTGGGGCCGTTAGGCGCGCTTCACCTTCAGCAGCGTCGACTCCGCGGCCACCACCTCGACCTTCGTACCGGCGGGCAGATCGCTGCCGTCGACCGACTGCGCCGACCAGCGCGTGTCGCCGAGAGTGACCGAGCCCTGCCCGTTCTGAAAGTCGTCGGCGACGGTCGCCAACCGTCCGACCAATTGATCCGTACGCTGATTAAGCCCCGCGACCGGCTCGCTCGCGGGCTTCGGCAGATAGCTCGACCCCACGACCAGCGCCACCGAGAGCAGCGCGAAGATCGCAAGTTGCGCGGGCCATCCGATCGCGACACCAAGCGCGATAACGCCCGTGATCGCCGACGCGATACCCGGCCAAATCAGATAATGCGTCGGCAGCACCATCTCGAGGCCGATCAGGATCGCGGCCAAGGCGAGCCAGTGGTACGGCCCGATCTCGAAAAGCCATGTCATGTCCATCGTCGGCGCTCCCCGCTGTTGTGACCGAGCCTAGCAGCTTCAGCGCGTCGGCGGCACCGAACCGCTGCCGCGCGCCGCGGCCGACGCTACGCCCTTTTCGCCCGCCAGTTTGGCGAGTTCCGCGATGCCGGCGATCGAGCCCAGGATGCCGGTCGCTTCCATGGGAAGAACGACGAACTTCTGGTTCGGCGCCGTCGCAAACTCTTTGAATGCTTCGACGTATTTCTGGCCGAGGAAGTAGTTGATCGCCTGCACGTCGCCCTTGGCGATCGCGTCCGACACGAGCTGCGTCGCCTTCGCCTCCGCTTCGGCCGAACGTTCGCGCGCTTCGGCGTCGCGGAACGCCGCTTCGCGCCGCCCTTCCGCTTCCAGGATCGCCGCCTGCTTCGAACCCTCCGCGCGAAGGATCTCGGCCTGTTTCTGACCGTCCGCCGTCAGAACCTCCGCGCGCCGTTCGCGCTCGGCCTTCATCTGCCGCGCCATGGATTCGGTGATGTCGGACGGCGGCGAAAGATCCTTGATCTCGATGCGCGTCGCCTTCACGCCCCACGGCTGCGTCGCCGCATCGATCACGCGCAGAAGCTTCAGGTTGATGTCGTCGCGCTTCGAGAGCACCTCGTCGAGGTCCATCGAACCGATCACGGTGCGCACGTTCGTCAGCGCAAGATTGGCGATTGCCCGGTTCAGATCCTGCACCTCATAGGCCGCGCGGGCCGCGTCGACGACCTGGATGAACGCGATCGCGTCCGCCGTCACCTGCGCATTGTCCTTGGTGATGACCTCTTGGCTCGGAATGTCGAGCACGGTTTCCATCATCGACATCTTGCGCCCGACGCGCTCGAAGATCGGATTGATGAACGCGAGGCCCGGCCGCAACGTGCGCATGTAGCGGCCGAAACGTTCGACCGTCCACTCGTAGCCTTGCGGCACGAATTTGATCGCGCGGAAGATGAGGACGATCGCGGCGAAAACCAGCGCGAAGACGACGGTTGTGCTGTCGATGAACATGGACCCCTCTTGCCTTGACCGACCGGACGCCCGGCCGTCGCGAATCAGTCGGAATCATAGCGAAGCTCACAACACCGCGTGTGTGGCGCGGGCGCACCCTTGCGGTAGGGCTCGCAACTGTCATATGGCCAGGCTAGAGTCCCCCCGCAAGGGGCTTGAAATCTCTGGGAGACGTACATGACCGACAAGAAGCTGACCCGCCGCGACGCGTTGACCAAAGGCGCCGGCGGCGCACTCTCGCTGAGCGCCGCCCTCGCGCTTTTGGCCGAAACCGCCACCGCCGCCGACGACACCTATTCGGAAGACGAAATCACGGGCATTGCCGCCGACTTCTTCGGCATGACGACGAAAGCGGTCGCCCAAGCGGTGGAACGCGTTTTTGCCGATCTCGGCCGTCCGAACGCCTACATCAAAGGCGAAGAAGCCTCCGGCGCGATCGCGGTCGGCCTGCGTTACGGGGACGGCATGATGTACCGCAAGGGCTACAAGCGGTTGAAGGTCTACTGGCAAGGCCCGTCGATCGGCTTCGACATCGGCGCGAACGCGTCGAAGTGCTTCACGCTCGTCTATCAGATCCGCCGCCAGGAAGAGATTTTCCAGCGCTTCCCCGGCGTCGAAGGCACGTACTATTTCATCGCAGGCATCGGCGTGAACTACCAGCGCTCGGGCCGCATCTCGCTCGCCCCGATGCGCACCGGCATCGGCATCCGCGCCGGCGTCAACGCGGGCTATTTGAGCTACACCCGCGAACGCAACATCCTGCCGTTCTAGAGCGGGTTTGCCTGACGTGGAAGAGTTAGGTCGAGTCCGTTCTCAGCAAGGAACACAAAGTTGCACCAAGATTGTTCGCGTTTGGCGCGTAGCGCCCGTCAGACTCTGAATGCGCGCTGACGCGCGCGAATGAACCCACGTGGTGGATCTTCGTGAGAGCAGACTCGCCACCGGCTCGCCTGAGACGAATATGCTCTAAGAACCACCGAACTCGATGCAAAGAAAAAGGCCGGCTGCTTCGTGCAGCCGGCCTCTTCGTTTCAAGCTCGCAGCGCGGCGATCATTCCCACGTCGTATAGCCGATCGACAGCGTCTTCGGATACCCCGGCGACAGGCTGTTGACGCGGAACTGGCTGATGCGCCCTGCGTTCGTCCGTACACAGACATAAGTCCCGATCGGCGTCTCGTCGAACGAGACCTCTTCGTCCGTGTATTGCGACGGCCAGCCCGCCACGCAGCCCGCATAGTTGCGGTTCGAACCGTCGCCGACCCAGATCCGCGCACCGTTGCGGGGCGCGAAGTAGTACTCGCCCGGGCTTGCCGCACCGAACCGGATGTCGGCCTGCGAGCCGCTCGTCACCGATCCTTCGTCGAGATCGAACGAGTAGGTTTGCGGCACGCTGATCGGGCCCGTCGAGTACGTGCCCGGCGTTCCGCCGCCGCCCGGACCACCGCCTCCCGGCCCGCCCGTATAGCGGCGCACCGACGAGATCACGTCGTTCCAGCCTCCGCCGAGCAGATTCGCCGTATCGCTGGTGATGACGCGGCACCGTCCCGCGTAGTTCACGTGCTCGCACACTTCCCACGCGAATCCGGGCGAAACCCGGATGCTCGACGTCACGTCGTTCCAACCGAGCGGCACGAGGTTCGGCGTGTTCGCGTTCAGGTACTGGCTCGCGCCCGCAAAGTTCGCATGCTCGAACAGCGTGATGCCGCCGCCACCCGGTCCAGGTCCAGGTCCAGGCCCCGGCCCAGGTCCAGGTCCAGGCCCCGGTCCAGGCCCGCCGTCGTCATCGCCCGGCCAGCCCGGCGGCCAACCGCCCCACGGCCCGCGGCTCCGGCGCATCTGTCCGCGCACGACGTAGTTCCGCCGCCCGTCGTTGAAGCGCGTGTAGATCGCGTAGGAAATGCGATCCGTCCCGCGCAGCGTCAGGATCATGGTCTTGCGCGCGAAGGACGGATTGAAGACGGCGACGATCTCCGTCGCCCCGAAGCGCGGATCGACGGACGGATTCGGCGAGTAGGCGACGGCATCCACGCGGCCCCAATCGCAGTCGCGCGGGTGACACTGCCCCCACGCGCGCACGTCGAGATTGCCGCCGCCGTCAAACGAGATGCGCAGTCGTGTCAGGTCGCTGGTCGCCGCGTCGACATTGCGCCATCGTCCTCGAAAATCGTCGTATCCGGCTGCGAACACCGGCCCGACGCTCAACGCCGCCGTCGCGGCAATCAGCGCTAACAAGCGCATGGTTATCTCCCTGAGGTTTGTTCCCGTCCGGAGCAGTCGACTCCGTTCGGACGGGCGGACATTAGGCCGGAACCCACCGCAATCCGAGGGAACCGCTGTCACACACGTGTCTGTTGTCCACCGTTCATCTGACCCCGCGCGCGTGCTGCAGGCGCGAAATTCGATTGACCCGAACGGTGGAATCGCCGACAAAGCCAGCGGGACACGTCCCCCCAACGGGATGCGCCCATTCTGTAAGGAATGGATCGAGATGACGAAGCCTGCCGAACGGCCCGCGCGGCCGCATTTTTCTTCTGGCCCCTGCGCCAAGCGCCCCGGCTGGACTCCTGAAGCACTCAACGCAGCATTGCTCGGACGCTCGCACCGCGCGAAGCCCGGCAAAGCGAAGCTCGAACAAGCGATCGAACGCACGCGCAAGGTGCTGGGCGTGCCGGCCGACTATCGCATCGGCATCGTGCCCGCCTCCGACACCGGCGCGGTCGAAATGGCGCTCTGGTCGCTGTTGGGTCCAAGGCCCGTCGACGTTTTGGTGTGGGAGAGCTTCGGCAACGACTGGGCGACCGACATCACCAAGCAGCTGAAGCTGCAAAACTTCCGCGTGCTGAAGGCAGGCTACGGCGAATTGCCGGACCTCGCCCAAGTGAACCCGGCGCACGACGTGATCTTTACTTGGAACGGCACGACCTCCGGCGTGCGCGTACCCGACGGCAGCTGGATTTCCGATGCGCGCGAAGGCCTGACGATCTGCGACGCGACGTCCGCCGCTTTCGCACAAGATCTGCCGTGGGCGAAACTCGATGTCGTGACGTTTTCTTGGCAAAAGGCGCTGGGCGGCGAAGCCGCGCACGGCATGCTCGTCCTCTCGCCGAAGGCGGTCGCCCGCCTCGAAACTCACAAGCCCGCCTGGCCGCTGCCGAAAATCTTCCGCATGACGAAGGACGGCAAGCTGAACGAGGGCATCTTCAAGGGCGAGACGATCAACACGCCCTCGATGCTGTGCGTCGAAGACTATCTCGATGCGCTCACCTGGGCCGAGAGCATCGGCGGCCTGCGCGCCCTCATGGCGCGCGCGGATGAGAACCTCCACGTCGTCGATCGTTGGACGAAGACCGCAGGCTGGGCGGATTTCCTCGCGAAGGATCCGAAGACGCGCTCGAACACATCGGTGTGTTTGAAGATCGTCGATCCCTGGTTCACCGCGAAAGACGCCGACGGCCAAGCCGCAGCGGCGAAAAAGATCGCCGACCTGCTCGACAAAGAAGGCGTCGCCCGCGACATCGCCGCCTATCGCGACGCCCCGCCGGGCTTGCGCATCTGGTGCGGCGCCACGGTCGAAAACGTCGACGTCAAAGCGCTCATGCCCTGGCTCGACTGGGCATGGACGCAGGTCAAAGCGTCGTAGCCCCCTGGGACCGCGGGCATCTTGCCCGCTCTTCCACCGCTTCCAACGAACACGTCTTGGAGAATGTGATGCCCAAAGTCCTGATCTCCGATCAGCTCTCCCCCGCCGCCGTCCAAATCTTCAAGGACCGCGGCATCGACGTCGACGTGAAGGTCGGCCTGCCGAAAGACGAACTGAAATCGATCATCGGCCGCTATGACGGCCTCGCGATCCGCTCGGCGACGAAGGTCACGGCCGACATCCTCGCCGCCGCGACGCACTTGAAGGTCGTGGGCCGCGCCGGCATAGGCGTCGACAACGTCGACATCCCGGCCGCGACCGCGCGCGGCGTCATCGTGATGAACACGCCGCACGGCAACTCGATCACGACGGCCGAGCACGCGATCGCGCTGATGTTTGCGCTCGCCCGCGAAATTCCCGCGGCGAACGCCTCGACCCACGCCGGCAAGTGGGAGAAAAACCGCTTCATGGGCGTCGAACTGACCGGCAAGACGCTCGGCATCATCGGCTGCGGCAACATCGGCTCGATCGTCGCCGAGCGCGCGAAGGGCTTGCGCATGAAAGTCGCGGCTTTCGATCCGTATTTGAGCCCCGAGCGCGCCGAGACATTGGGCGTCGACAAGGTCGAACTCGACGAACTGCTGGCGCGCGCCGACATCATCACCCTGCACACGCCGCTGACCGACAAAACGCGCAACATCCTCGACGCCAAGGCGCTCGCGAAGACGAAGAAGGGCGTGCGCATCGTCAACTGCGCCCGCGGCGGGCTGATCGACGAGGCCGCGCTGAAGGACGCGCTCGCCTCCGGCCATGTGGCCGGCGCCGCGCTCGACGTCTTCGAGACCGAACCTGCGAAGGACAATCTCCTGTTCGGCTCCGACAAAGTCGTCGTGACGCCGCATCTCGGCGCCTCGACGTCGGAGGCGCAGGAAAACGTCGCCCTGCAAGTGGCCGAGCAGATGTCGGACTATCTGCTGACCGGCGCCGTGCAGAACGCGATCAACATGCCGTCGATCACGGCCGACCAGGCCACGGTCCTGAAACCGTGGATCAAGCTCGCCGAACAGTTGGGCGCCTTCGCCGGCCAACTGACCGAAACCGCGATCAAGGGCGTCGAGCTGATCTACGAAGGCAACGTCGCCGAATTGAACACCCGCGCGCTGACGCAAGCGGCGCTCGCGGGCTTGCTCAAGCCCGCGCTCTCCGACGTCAACATGGTCAACGCACCGGTTGTGGCGAAGGAACGCGGCATCCAGGTCAGCGAGATCCGCCGCACGCAGCACGGCGCCTACGAAGGCTATCTGATGCTGAAGGTGCAGACCGAGCGTCAGGAGCGCTCCGTCGCGGGCACCGTGTTCTCGAACGGCGTGCCGCGCCTCATCCAGGTGAAGGGCATCGACATGGAATCGCACTTCACGCCGCACATGCTCTACGTGACGAACGAGGACAAGCCCGGCTTCATCGGCAAACTCGGCACGCTCTTGGGCGACGCGAAGGTCAATATCGCAAGCTTCAACTTGGGCCGCACCGGCCCCGGCGGCGACGCCATCGCCCTCGTCGAAGTCGACGGCGCCGTGCCGGAGTCGGTGCTTGCCGAACTCCGCAAGATCCCGGTGGTGAAGCAAGCGAAAGCACTGGTGTTTTAGGTGCCGCGATGGAATTCCTGACGCGCGAGCAATGCGTGGAGTTCGCAGCACGCGTCGGTGTGTCGGCCAAACCCCAGTACGCGCATCTTCCGACGATTCGAAAGAAGCATAGCGCCGTCTTCTACGATGAAAGCCTGAATCCCGTTGCGCGTCGCTGCGCGCAAGCGGTAGCCGACTGGTTTCCGAAGTATCAGACCTTGCTTCTTTGGATCACGGGTTCGCCCGGCGGAGATGGATGGGAAGGCGAACACTACGCCCACATGCGCAGCCAAGACTCCTGGAAGAAGTTTATGAAACTCCGTCGATCGCATGGCGACCCGCGGCGCTTGTATGATACGCCTGGGCACCTCTTGAGCCCCGAGGAGCGACCGTTGATCGTCGATCTCTCGGAGCCGGCAATTCTTCACGGTTGGGACACCTTGCTGTTGGCGAAGCCGAATGTGGCGGCGGTATTCCTTTCGCATGATGACGACATCGAGGTTCAGTCCGAAAAGAACATCTCAAGCCTGTCAGCCGCGCTCACAGGCCTGGGTCTAACACGAGGGGACGCGCGCTAATGGCCAACGTCGCGGTGATCGGCGCCCAATGGGGCGACGAAGGCAAAGGCAAGATCGTCGACTGGCTGAGCGAACGTGCCGACGTCGTCGTCCGCTTTCAAGGCGGCCACAACGCGGGCCACACGCTCGTCATCGGCGGCAAGACCTACAAGTTCTCGCTGCTGCCCTCCGGCATCGCGCGCCCGAACAAGCTCTCGATCATCGGCAACGGCGTCGTCGTCGACCCGTGGGCCTTGATCGACGAGATCGAGCGCATGAAGGCGCAGGGCCTCTCGATCACGCCGGAAAATCTGATCGTCGCCGAGAACGCGCCGCTGATCCTGCCGCTGCACGGCGAACTCGACACGATCCGCGAAACGTCGAATTCGGGCACCAAGATCGGCACGACGAAGCGCGGCATCGGCCCCGCCTACGAAGACAAGGTCGGCCGCCGTGCCCTCCGCGCGATCGACCTCGCCGACGCGCCCGCACTGAAGGCAAAGGTCGAGAACCTCCTCACCCACCACAACGCGCTCCGCCGCGGCCTTGGTCAAAGCGAAATCGACGCCGACGCGCTGACCGCGAAACTGAAGGAGATCGCGCCGAAGATCACACCCTTCCTAGCCCCCGTGTGGAAGCGCCTGCACGACATCCGCGTGCGTGGCGAGCGCATCCTGTTCGAAGGCGCGCAAGGCGCGCTGCTCGACGTCGATCACGGCACGTATCCGTACGTGACCTCGTCGAACACGGTCGCAGGCCAAGCGGCGGCGGGCTGCGGCATCGCCCCGCGCGCGATCTCCTACGTGCTCGGCATCACGAAGGCCTACACGACGCGCGTCGGCGAAGGACCGTTCCCGGCCGAACTCACCGACGAGATCGGCGCACGCCTCGGCGAGCGCGGGCACGAGTTCGGCACGGTCACGGGCCGCAAACGCCGTTGCGGCTGGTTCGACGCCGTGCTCGTGCGTCAAACGGTGATCACCGGCGGCATCGACGGTATCGCCTTCACGAAGCTCGACGTGCTCGACGGTTTGAAGGAGATCAAAGTCGCCGTCGCCTATGACCTCGACGGCAAACGCATCGACCACCTGCCCGCCGCCGCGTACGCGCAGAAGCGCGTGAAGCCGATCTACGAAACGATGGAGGGCTGGAGCGAATCGACGGCCGGCGCACGCCGCTGGGCCGACCTCCCCGCCGCCGCAATCAAGTACGTCCGCCGCGTCGAAGAACTGATCGAGGCCCCCGTCGCCATCCTCTCGACCAGCCCCGAACGCGACGACACGATCCTGGTCAAAGACCCTTTCGCGGCTTGAAAACCGGCGCTCACGCAATCGCGAACTGACGGCCTGCCGACGTATCGCTTATGTCTCAGCGAAAGAACCCGGAGACACTGATGCGCCTCACCCTCGCCACCCTCGTGCTTGCCGTCGCGTCGGCCGCAGCCGCCGACCAGTTCCCGCAAACGATCCCCGCACCCGGCGGTGAAGTCGTCATCTCGAATGCGATCGAGCGCGACGTGCACTACGGCGATTGGCACTTCGCCCCCGTCCGCCGCGCGGGCGACTTCGTGTTCCTGTCGGGCGTCGTCGCCGGCCCGCGCAAGGACGAAGCGCGCACGCCTGAGGCCTACAAGGCCCAGCTTCGCCGCGCGTTCAAAACGCTCGAGACCTCGCTTGCCGACGCCAAACTCACGTTCGCCGATGTCGTCGAACTCGAGACGTTCCATGTCTTCGCAAGCCCCCACTTCGACGGCACGAAGCAGCAGCACCTCGACGCCGTTCGCGCCGTGAAGGACGAATTCATGAAACCGCCCTACCCGACCTGGACCGCGATCGGCGTCTCTGCGCTCGTGCCCGACCAAGGCCTCATCGAGATCAAGCTCACGGCCTACGCGCCGCGCAAGTGACGCATCACTTCGGCCATATGAGCGCCACGTATCCGACATAGCCCGCGATCAGAAGCGCTCCCTCGCGCCGGCCGATGCGGTATCCCGTGTAGGCGAGCGCGAGCAGCAGCACGGACACGCCCACCATCACAAGATTGTCGCGCGCAATGATCTCGGCCGGCACCGCTGTCGGCGAGATCAGTGCGGTCACGCCGCCGATACCCAGAACATTGTAGATGTTCGATCCGAGCACGTTGCCCAGCGCGACGTCCGCATGCCGCTTGAGCGCCGCGATCACCGACGTCACCATCTCGGGCAGCGAGGTCCCGACGGCGACGATCGTGAGCCCGATCACCGTCTCTGAAATTCCCATTGCGGCCGCAAGCTTCACCGCCCCGTCGACCAGGAAGCCGCCGCCGAAGACGACGGCGACCAGACCCGCCACCGCGATCAGCAAAGCGATCGTGATGTCGGCCGCGGCCGAGCGGGCATGCTCTTGGTCTTTGAAGTCGGACACATCTTCGGCCGCCTCGCCCCGCTCGTAGGCCGCCGTGTGGCCGCCCACCCCACTGCGCTCTTGCAGGTAAGCGTAGACGAGATAGGCGATCAGCAGCGCCACGAACACCGTGCCGACGAAACCGCCGAGAACCATCAGCGGCGACACGACCGCAAGCAGCAGCGCGACGCCCACCATGATCACGCCGTCGCGCTTCAAGGCGGACTGCGACACGGCGATCGGAAAGATCAGCGCCGACACGCCCAGGATCAAAAGTATATTCGCGATGTTCGAGCCGACGATGTTGCCGATCGCGATTCCGGGCGAGCCTGCGAGCGCCGCCTCCACACTGGTCACGAGTTCCGGCGTCGACGTGCCGAAACCCACGAGCGTAAGCCCGATGAGCAGCGGCGAAAGCCCCATGCGTTCGGCGAATCGGACCGCGCCGCGCACCAGGAATTCTCCGCCGAGAACCAGAAGAACGAGACCGCCCAGAAGCGAGAGAGCAATATCCATGCGAGGCCGTATCTAGCGCAGGCCCGCGCGGAGTAAAGGCCCCATCAGCGTGCGGAGAGCGCCGCAGGCTCCTTCGCCTTTGCCGCAGGCCCGCCGCCCGTGCGCGAGGCCTTCGCCGCCTCGCGGATCGCGCGTTGCAGCTTCTCGAACGCCCGGACCTCGATCTGACGCACGCGCTCGCGGCTGATGTCGAATTCCTTCGACAGGTCCTCGAGCGTCGCAGGCTCCTCCTTCAAACGCCGCGCGGTCAGAATGTGCCGCTCGCGCTCGTTCAGCACTTTCATGCCTTCGGCCAGAAGGTCGCTGCGGTCGCCCTTCTCTTCGCTCTCGGCCAGGATCGTTTCCTGGTTCGGCGAATCGTCGACCAGCCAATCCTGCCACTCGCCCTCCGAATCCGCGCGCATCGGCGCGTTCAGCGAATGGTCGGGCGCGGCAAGGCGCCGGTTCATCGAAATGACCTCGGTCTCGCTGACGCCGAGCTTCGTGGCGATCAGCTTCACCTGTTCGGGCCTGAGGTCGCCTTCTTCGATGGCTTTGATCTGGCCCTTGGCCTTGCGCAGGTTGAAGAACAACTTCTTCTGCGCGGCCGTCGTGCCGATCTTCACCAGGCTCCACGAACGCAGAATGTATTCCTGGATCGAAGCTTTGATCCACCACATCGCATACGTCGCAAGCCGAAAGCCCTTGTCCGGCTCGAAGCGTTTGACCGCCTGCATCAGCCCGACATTGCCTTCCGAAATGATCTCCGCCACCGGCAGGCCATAGCCGCGATAACCCATCGCGATCTTGGCGACGAGCCGCAAATGGCTGGTGACGAGCTTATGCGCGGCCTGCGAGTCTTCGTGCTCGCGCCAGCGCTTGGCGAGCATGTACTCCTCGCCCTGCTCCAGCATCGGAAAATTGCGTATCTCGGAGAGATACCGATGCAATCCGCCTTCCGGCGTCAGCGTCAGATAGCCTGCAGCCATATCTTCAACCCCTGCGTTTCCCGACGCTTCGTGCCTTGCGCGCCCCGAAGCGTTCGGCCGGACCAACGCACCCGTCCTATCGGCACGGGCGTGAGCGGTACCATCTATGTATTGATCGCGGCGATTTTAAGACCCCACCCTGTGCCCCGTTAACTGCTTGAGCGCCAGATACGCTTCCGTGAAGTCGGCGGGCGGCGCACTTTCGAAGCGCATCGTCTGATGCGTCGCCGGGTGTTGAAATCCGAGCACAGCCGCGTGCAACGCCTGCCGCGCCAGCGTCAACGCCAATCCCGGCACGCTTCTGGGCCGCCCATAGACCGGATCGCCGATCAAGGGATGGCCGATATGGGCCATATGGACGCGGACCTGGTGCGTGCGCCCCGTCTCGAGCCGACATTCCACAAGAGCCGCCGTGGAACCGAAGGCCTCGATCACTTTGTAGTGCGTCCGCGCCGCTTTCCCGCCGACCCGCAGGACCGCCATCTTCTGCCGGTTCAAGGGGCTGCGCCCGATCGCGCCCTCGATCGTTCCGCTCATCGTTTTCGGCACGCCCCAGACCAGCGCCTTGTAAACGCGCTCAATCGCATGCGCCGCAAACTGCTTGCCGAGCGACGTATGCGCCTTCTCGGTCTTCGCCGCCACCATGAGGCCGGTGGTGTCCTTGTCGATGCGATGCACGATGCCGGGGCGAAGCTCGCCGCCGATGCCGCGCAGGCTTTCGCCGCAATGGGCGATCAGCGCGTTGACGAGCGTCCCATCGCGATTGCCGGCCGCCGGATGCACGACAAGCCCCGCCGCCTTATCGATGACGATGAGTTGCGCGTCCTCGTAAACGACGTTGAGCGGGATCGCCTGGCCCTCGGGCACCGCCGGAATCGCCGGCGGAATCAGCAGCACGAGTTCCGTGCCCGCCTTCACCTTTGCCGCCGCATCGTCGATCGCCCGCACCCCGGCAGTCACCCGCCCGGATTCGATAAGCTGCTTCAGCCGCGAGCGCGACAAATCGGGCCAGGCAGCGGCCAACACGCGGTCCAGCCGCTCGCCCGCTTGGCCTTCGGCGATGGTCAGTGTACGACGCTCGACCGCATCAGAGGTTGTCGTCATGGCCGATGTCGTACCCCAAGAGCCGCCGCCCGCAAATCGCGGGCTTTGGATGCTGGTTATCGGCCTCGGCATCGCGATCATCGTGGTCTTGGCTCTGATGATCGGCATGGCGATCAAACAGGCGGTGTTCGACAAGAAGGACGCCCCCGCCGCCACCGCGTCCCTCAAACCCGGCGAGGTCCCGGAACTGAACATCGACTTGGCACCGGGCATGACGGTGACCGAAACGCGGATCGACGCAGGTCTCCTTATCGTCCGCATCACCGGCGCCGGCGCCGAAGAAATCCTGGTCATCGACCCCACGAAGTCGAAAGTATTGAGCCGGGTGCGGTTGAACAAACAAGCGCCCTGACGAGAGTCACCAGAACTTCCACCACGGCTTGCGCGCAGGCGGCGGCCTCACGATGCCTTCGATCCTGCGGCCCGCCCCTTCGTAGCACGCAAGCACGTCTTCAAAAGCGCCGGCGTCGATCACGCGGCCGACTTGTCGATCATAAGCCTCGTACCCGCACTCCTTGCAGATGATGCCGATGTACCCCCATGCCTGCGCGAGGACGCGCCGCGCATCCTCGCCCTTGTGCCAAAACGGAATCGTCAACGACGCACGATCGTCGAACAGCGTCACTTGAATGCCGCTTGTCCGTTCCGACTCGTCGTTGATCTCAACATGGCGGAAGCGCTCATAAACCTGCTCGACCGGCATCTTGTGAAGTTTCGCGATTTCGTCGAAGTCGAAGGCGAAGAGCTTCAGACGGGCGTCATGCGCGAGAAGCGCATCAACGACACGGCGCTTGACCGCCTCCACCGCCGGATCGCGCGCCCCATGCTCGGGCGCATCTTCGCCGTCGTCCTCGCGCGGATCGACGCCGTCGCCCGGCCGAAAGAGAACGAAGTCGTAGCTCATGCCCGAACTGGACGTTACGCGCGAGCCGAAGGCAAGACGCCAATCTCGTGCGCTTTCGCACACTCGACTTACTCGTGCCTGAGCGCCTCGATCGGGTTGAGCGATGCAGCCCGGCGCGACGGCAGCAGGCCGAACAGCACGCCGACGGCGATCGACGCGGCGATGCCGAGCGCGATCGTGTCCGCCCGAAGCAGGATCGGCCAATCGCCAAGCGCCGCGATCGCATAGGACCCGCCGACGCCGAGCGCGATCCCAAGCGCGCCGCCGATCAGGCAGAGCGTCACGGTCTCGATTAGAAACTGCGCGAGGATGTCCCCTTTGCGCGCGCCGACCGCCATCCGCAAGCCGATCTCGCGCGTGCGCTCCGTCACCGAAACCAGCATGATGTTCATGATTCCGATCCCGCCGACGATCAGCGAGATGACCGAGGTCGCGCCCAGGAGGAACGCCATCGTCGCCTGCGCTTCCGTCCGTGTACGGATGAGTTCGGCGGTGTTGCGCACCGCGAACGGCGCCTCGTCGCCGGCCGCGAGCTGCCGCCGCGCCCTGAGCACGCCCTCGATGTCTTGAGCGGCGCCCAGCATGTCCTTGGCGCTTGCGAACTCGACGAAGATCTGATGCACCGCGTCGGGCGCCCAGCGCGCGCGCCCGCCCTGAAGCCGCGCACGCGCCACGGCCAGCGGCACGAGCACCACGTCGTCCTGGTCGCGTCCGAACCCCGCCTGCCCCTTCGCGTCCAACACGCCGATGACGGTGAACGGCACATTGTGGACGCGAAGCTCGGCCCCGACCGGATCGGCGTCCTCGAACAGTTCGCGCACGACCGTCTGCCCGACGAGCGCGACCTTCGCGCCGACCGTCATGTCGCCGGCTTCGAAGCCGCGCCCGGCGACGACCGGCCAATCGCGAATCTCGAGAAACTCGGCCCCCACGCCCTGCACCTGCGCGGTCCAATTCGCATTGCCGTAGACGAGCGGCGCCGACGACGACACTTGCCCGGAGATCGCCACGATCGACGGCACCTGATCGCGCAGCGCCCGGATGTCGCGCTCGGTCAGCATCTGCACCGCGCCCACCGCTTCGCGCCGGCCGCCGCCCGAACCGCCGGGTCCCGACTGAATCTGCAGCATGTTGCTGCCCAGCCCCGCGATCTGCTTGTCGATCGCGCTTTGCGCGCCCGCGCCGATCGACACCATGATGATGAGCGAGGCGACGCCGATGATGACGCCGAGCGTCGTCAGGATCGAACGCACCAGATTGAGCCTGAGCGCGTTCA
Source organism: uncultured Flavobacteriaceae bacterium (assembly GCA_964561925.1). Classification (GTDB taxonomy): domain Bacteria; phylum Pseudomonadota; class Alphaproteobacteria; order Micropepsales; family Micropepsaceae; genus SZUA-430. The sequence goes on along the minus strand of CAZLRW010000015.1, from coordinate 8,027 downwards.
ACGCTGTGCGGAAATGCTGTGCGAACTTCATGCGCCGTCTCCGCCCGTATCCGACACGACGCGCCCGTCCTTGAAGCGGATTTGCCGGCGCGCATGCGCCGCGACGTCGGCCTCGTGCGTGATTAGCACGACCGTGATCCCGGAGCGGTTCAATTCGTCGAACAGCGACATGATCTCGTCCGCCGTGACGCTGTCGAGCGCGCCCGTCGGCTCGTCCGCCAGCAGCAGCTTCGGCGCGTTGACGAGCGCGCGCGCGATCGCGACACGCTGCTGCTGCCCGCCCGAGAGTTCGGTCGGCGCATGCTCCATCCGGTCGCCAAGCCCGACGCGGGCGAGCGTCGCGCGCGCCCGCGCCTCGGCATCCGCGGGCGCAACGTCGCTATAGGCGAGCGGCAGCATCGCGTTTTGAAGCGCGCTCGTACGCGCAAGAAGGTTGAACTGCTGGAACACGAACCCGATCGTCTTGTTGCGCAGCGCCGCGAGTTCGTCGCCGCCGAGGTCGTTGAGCGCCCGGCCGGCGATGCTGATCCGCCCGTGCGACGGCACGTCGAGCGCGCCGAGCAGGTTCATGAACGTCGACTTGCCCGAGCCCGAGGGTCCCATCACCGCAACGTACTCGCCTTCGCGGATCGTCAGCGTCACGTCGCGCACGGCCGCGACCTCTTGCGCGCCCATGCGATAGAGCTTCGTGACGCCTTCGCACGTCACGAGTGGCGGCCGCCCGTTCATGCGCCGGGTTCGGTGTAGCGCGTAACGACCAAGTCGCCGGCCTTGAGTCCGCCGACGACTTCGGTGAACCGGTCGTCCGCGATGCCGAGCGTCACGCGCGTTTGCGTGGGCACGCCGCCGCTCATCACCCAGATCTGCGCCCGCCGCGTGTTCGCGCGGCTGACACGCCATTCTTCGAGCTTCTTCTTCTGCTCCGCCGACAGCAGCGGCTCGAGCGCGCGCGCCACGATCATGTCGAATCCGCGCCCGCCGCCGCCACCGCCGCCACGCCGCTCGCCCGAACCCTCGCCGTTCGCGCCTTGGCCTTCGCCGTTCGAAGGCCGCCCGCCGCCCTGCGCCCGCCGCCGCGCGCGCTCTTCGAGCGCCGTGGTGAGTGCCGCCTGCTGCGCCGCTGTCAGGCTCAACGACTGCGTGAGATCGGCGACGAGTTCCTGCCGCCGCTGCGCACCGCGGTCCGAATTGACCTCCGCGGTCGCGGGCGCCTGCAGCGCCGTCGGCGGCTTGAACCGCAGCGCCTCGTTCGGAAGGCGTAGCACGTTCTCGCGCCGCCCGGTTTGGATCTTCACGCTGGCCGTCATCCCCGGCAGAAGCTCAAGCCCACGGTTTGGCGCGGCGACGATAACGGTATAGGTCACGACGCTCTGCTGATTGAGCCCACCGACCCGCACCTGCGAAACCTCGCCGCGGAACTCGCGCTGCGCATAGCTGCCGACCGTGAAGGCGACGGGTTGGCCGACTTTCACGCCGCCGATATCGGCCTCGTCGACCTGCGCCTCGATTTGAATCTGCGACAGGTCTTGCGCGATCTTGAACAGCGTCGGCGCCTGCAGGCTGGCGGCAACCGTCTGCCCGCGGTCGACGTTGCGCTCGATCACGACGCCGTCGATCGGCGAGAGGATCTCCGTGCGCGACAGGTCGATCTTCGCCTGCGCCAGCACCGCCTCCCGCGCCGCAATGTTGGCCTGCGCGTTCTCGACCTGCGCCTTGGCGACCGAAACATCCGCGAGCGCGGCGGCGATCACCGCTTTCTGCGCGTCCATTTGCGCGGCCGACGTGAAGCCCTTGGCGAGCAGCGTCTCCACACGATCGAGCGCCCGCCGCTCCTTCAACAGCTGCGCTTCCGCCTTGCTGAGGTTGGCCGTCTGCAGCGCCTTCTGCGTCCGCGCGGCGGCAACGTCGCTCTCGGCCTGCGTCACGCGCGACTGAAAACTCTGCGGGTCGATCAGCGCCAGGCGCTGGCCCTTCTTGACCTTGGCGTTGAAGTCGGCGTCGAGCACGGCGATCTGGCCGGAAACCTGCGTGCCCACAAGCACGGTCACGACCGCATTGACGGGTCCTGACGCCGAGACGACGCGCTCGATCGTGCCCTTGTCGACGTCCTTCGTCTCATAGCCGCCGGTGCGCGTCCCGCCGGCCAGCGCATACCAGCCGAGCGCCGCGGCCAACACCGCCGCGACGATCGCATACACCCGGTATTTGCCGATAACCTTCATCCGCCGTCACACTCGCCCCAGCCGATCATAGTCTAAACCCGGACCATGAAGCGCAAATGGGGCGAGTTGAGGTAAACGCATGAACGTTTCGTCAGGCGCCCTGCACGTTCCGCTGAATGCGGACCGTCGTTTGACCGCCTCGCCCGTTTCGACGTTCACTACAAGGCCATCACCAAGCCGGGAACCCCATGCGTGTTCTTTCGAACCTTCTGACTGCGCTCGTGGGTCTGCTCCACGTCGGCTTCATGATCCTAGAAATGTTCCTCTGGGACGGACCCGTGGGCCGGCGCATCTTCGCCATGACTCCGGAACAGTCGGCGACGACGGCCGTGCTCGCCGCCAACCAAGGCCTCTACAACGGCCTCATCGCCGCAGGTCTGTTCTGGGGCGCGATGTCCGGCCGGCGCGATCTCAAGGTCTTCTTCCTCGTCTGCGTGATCCTGGCCGGCGTCTTCGGCGCGCTGTCCGCCAAGGTCACGATCCTCTTCACCCAAGCCGCCCCCGCGCTGCTGGCACTGCTCGTGACACTCGCCGCAAAGGAACAAGCGCAATGACCGAAATCGCCGTCATCGGACCGGGCGCCATCGGCTGCGCGTTCGCTGCCGCCGCGCACCAGGCAGGCCATCGCGTCGCGATCGCCGCACGCACGGCGTTCACCGGACTCGACGTCACCTATCCGGAAGGCCGCGTGCAGGCCCCGGTCGTGGCGCTGACCTTAGCGAACGCCAAGCCCTTCGGCGTCGTGATGCTCGCGACGAAGGCGCATCAAACGAACGAAACCGCACCCTGGCTCAAGGCGTTGTGCGCGTCCGGCACGGTCCTTGCCGTGCTGCAGAACGGCGTCGAACACGTTGAGCGCACGCGTCCGTTCGTGAGCGAGGGCGTCCACATCGTACCGGCCATGGTCGCCTGCCCCAGCGACCGGCAAGCGCCGGGCATCGCGCACGTTTCCGGACCCGCGCGCCTCGACATTCCGCCCGGCGCGCCGAGCGATGCGTTCAAGCGCGTCTTCGACAATTCCTTCGCCGAAATCCGCATCGTCGACGATTGGCTGACCTCCGCCTGGGGCAAGCTGGTGCTGAACGCCGTCGGCGGCGCGATCGGCGTTCTGACGCGCAAAGGCAACGCCGCGCTCAAGGACGGCGGCATGGCGCGCATCTTCCGCGCGCTCGCCGCCGAGGTTATCGCCGTTGGCCGCGCCGAGGGTGCGAAACTGCCCGACGACCTGGACGATCGGCTCTACGCTTTTCTCTCGAGCGGGCCGCATCGTCACACGCCCTCGATCGTTGCCGACCGTTTGGCCGGCCGTCCGACCGAATGGCAGGCGCGCAACGAAGTCGTCCTGCGCCTCGCCGCAAAGCACGGCATCGCGGTGCCGCTGAACGATCTCGCCTGCCACTTGATCCGCGCCGGCGAACCGGAGAGCTGAAACTACTTTCGCGCCGCAAGCTCCGTCAGCAACACCCGCCAATGCGAAAGCCCGTCGTAGAACGAGGCGACGGGGACACGCTCGTTCAGGCCGTGCGCGAAGGAATCGCTGTCCTTCATGAAGAGTTCGCCGACCCCGTAGGTGGGTATGCCGGCCGCACGGAAGAAGACGCCGTCCGTCGCCCCCGCCGACATCGACGGCACGATCCGCAAACCGGGATAGCGCTTGTGCACGGCGGCGCTCACCGCCTTCAGCACGTCTTTGCGCAACGGCGATGCGTCGCTCGACGTGTAGCTGTCCAGCGGCGCGATCTCGATCTTCCGGCCCGCAAGGCGCTGCAGCTGAGCCTGAACCTTCGCAATCGCGACGCCCGGAAAAATGCGGCAGTTGACCGTCACGGCCGCGCGCTGCGGCAACGCGTTGTCCGCATGCCCGCCTTCAAGCATCGTCGGCACGCAGGTCGTGCGCACTTGCCCCACATGGAACGGATCGGCCGAGAGCACTGCGGCCGCGCGCTTGTCGCCGGGCCGGCGCGCAAAGCGCGTCATCGCCGCGCCGATCTTGCCCTTCGTGATCGGCCCCGCCGCCTTGAACGCGGCGATCGTCGTGTCGTTCCACATCACCGGAAAGCTGTAGCCGCGCAGCCGCTTGATCGCGTCGGCAATGTCGTAGATCGCGTTCTCCCGCCGCGGCGCCGAAGAGTGCCCGCCCGGATTGCGCGCCGTAAGACTGAAGCTCGCGAACGTCTTCTCCGCCGTCTGCATGCCGTAGACGACCGCCTCGCCTGTCTCGCCGACTTGCCCACCGCCCGCATCCGTGTTGAGCGCGAACTCGGCATCGACCAGCGGACGATGCTTCTCAAGCAGCGTCTTCGCGCTCATTCCCGACGTTTCTTCGTCGCCCGTGAACACGATGACCAGATCGCGCGTCGGCTTGAAGCCTTCCTTCCGCAGGTTGAGAAACGTCGCCGTCAGCACCGCAACGCCGGACTTGTTGTCCTCCGACCCGCGCCCGAAGAAATAGCCGTTCTCTTCGATCAACTTGAACGGATCGCGCTCCCAATCCTTGCGGTGCGCAGGCACCACGTCCATGTGCGCGAGCAGCAGAATGGGCTTGCCGCCCGTGCCGTCGCCGCGATAGCGCACGACGAGGGCGGCGGTCTTCTCGACCGGGATCAGATGCACGTCGCCCGCGTCGAACCCGCCGTCGCGAAAGCGCTTTGCCAGATAGGCCGCCATCTCCGGCGTCTTGCCGCCCTCGACCGACGTGTCCATCTCGACGATCGTCCGGTATATGTCGAGCAGCTGCGCGCGTTGGCCCTCATCCGCTGCCGCCGCACACGCGGCGAAAACCAACGACAACGAACCGATCAACCCGGCGAAACGCATCAGAAACCTCGTCGAAAAAGACGAACCTTCATGCGATGCGCCGCCCCGGTTTGGCAAGCGTCCTCACGCGCCGAACGCGTAGGCGTTCATCGACAGCGACCCGAACTCCCACGAGGCGTGCATCGGACGCACCGGCTCGCCTTGCGCAGCACCCCGCGCCACAAAGATCGGATCGAAGTGTTCCGCTGTCGGATGATTGATCTCCGCATAAGGCGCCGCCCGCCGCCAATCGAGCAGCGCCGCATCGTCGCCCGCCTCGAGCGTCCGGTCGAGCCAGGCGACGAAGCGGCTCGCCCACTCTGCCGGCGCGGGCGTCGGGCGGGCGCGCAGATTGTGGGTGACGCTGCCCGAGCCCACGACGAGCACGCCCTCCGCCCGAAGCGGCGCCAGCGCCTGCCCGATCGCAAAATGCGCCGCCGGCGCGGCACCGCCGATGAGCGACAGTTGTGTCACCGGAACCTCGCCGCCGGGCCAGGCCAGCATCAACGGCACCCACACGCCGTGGTCGCGCCCGCGCGCCTGGTCGACCGCAACCGCGATTCCCTCGCCGCGCAACAGCTCAACGGCCCGCGCCGCAGTCTCTCGCGCGACCGGCGCCGGATAGCGCATTTCATAGAGCGCGGGCGGAAACCCGTAGAAGTCGTGAATGGTCGCCTGTCCGAGACCCAACGTGGCTTGCGGCGCCTCCCAATGCGCCGAGATCGCAAGCACCGCGCGCGGCCGCCCGACGTGCGTCGCCAGCGACTTGAGAAAGTCGCTGGCGGGCGTTTTCGCGATCGCGGTCGTCGGTGACCCGTGCGAAAGAAACAGCGTCGGCAACGTCATGTGTTCGTACTCCCGAAGCGCCTGCCGCTAACGCGCAAAGAACGGCTCGGCCGGAAGGAAGCGAAACTTGAGTACGAACGCACCCGGTCCGATCAAGGCCGATGCGAGTGACGCCGCCGCCCAGAACACCGGATACTCCCATCCGCCGCCATTCGCACTGAACACCCAGCCGTTCGGCAGATGCTGCAACGCCGCGCCGAGCAAGATCGGGATCATGAGAAGCGCCGCCGTACGCGCATAGACGCCGGTGATCAGCGCAATGCCGCCCGCGATTTCGCCGAACATCACGAGATAGGCGAACGCGGCCGGATACCCGATCGACTCGAAAAAGCCGACCGTTCCGGCAACGCCGAACACGAACACTTTGAGGATCAAGCCGTGCGCCAGCGCGGCAACGCCGAGCGAAACACGAAGAAGAGCGGCCCCGTAAGGCGCGGCCGAGGAATCGATCATGTTGCAAGTCTCCTGACATCGAGTTGTCGATGGAGCCCATATTGCGCTCGAGAACCGCGGAAACAATCGCCGATCGGATTGACTTATTGTATCATGATAATTGACAATAAGAGATGGATCGCTTCCGCAACCTCGAAGTCTTCGCCAAGACGGCGGAGCGCCTGAACTTCGCCGCCGCCGCGCGCGAACTGAAGCTCACCCGCGCGATGGTCTCCAAACACATCGCCGATCTCGAAGCCCGTGTCGGCACGCGATTGTTCCAACGCACGACGCGCCGCGTCAGCCTGACGGAAGCCGGCCGCATGCTCGCCGCGCGCGCGGGCGGCGTGATCGACGCGCTCCAGGAAACCGAAGATGCGGTGCGCGAGCTGCACACGGTGCTGACCGGCCGTTTGCGCGTGAACGCGCCGGTCTCCTTCGGCGCGAAGCATCTCACGCCGTTGGTCGCGCGCTTTCTGGGCCATCACCCGGGCGTCTCGATCGATCTGACGTTGAACGACCGCGCGGTCGACCTGATCGAGGAAGGCTACGACGTCGTCATCCGCATCGGCGTCCTTACGGACTCAAGCTTGATCGCCCGCCGCTTGGCGCCGGCCCGCCTCGCGATCGTGGCCTCGCCCGACTATCTGAAACGCTGGGGCGTGCCGAAGACGCCCGCCGACCTGAAGCGCCACAACTGCCTGGGCTACACCTATTGGTCGCTCCGCGACGAGTGGCAGCTGACCGGACCCGCCGGCAAGGCCGAACGCGTGCGCGTGAAGGGCTCGCTCAGCGCCAACAACGGCGACGCGTTGCGCCGCGCGGCGCTCGACGGCGTCGGTCTCATTCTGCAGCCGACATTCAGCATCGCCGACGATCTCCGCACCGGCCGCCTCGTACGCGTGCTCGCCGCCTACGCACCGCGCGAACTCGCCGTGCACGCGCTCTACGCGCCGGGTGCCGCGCCGAGCGCCAAGCTGCGCGCGTTCATCGACATGCTCGCCGCCGCCTGGCAGGGCACGCCGCCCTGGGATCGCGCGCTCGATCGGAAACGCTAGCGCCCCGCGCGAACCTCGGGTTTCGCCACGTCGTCGAACCATACCGTGCCGACGATGCGCTTTTGGTGGCTTACCACCGGCAGACGCCTGACCGCGTGCTTCTTCATGATCCGCAACGCGTCGGCGGCCTCTTCTTCCGGATAGCAATAGATGATCGGCCTCGACATGACGTCGCGCGCGGTCAGCCGCTGCATCTTCGCGCCGCCGTGACGCGCCAGGTCGCGTTTCGTGACCTCGCCGACCAGCCGGTCGTACTCGTTGATTGGAACGACGTCTTCCGCGCGCACATGCGCGGCCACATCGGGCAGCGGCGCCGCGGGCCCGATCCATGTCGCGCCCGGATGCATGATGTCTTTGACCTTCATGGGAACACCTCGAAAGCCGTTCCCCCGCCGGCGCGAAGTTTACCCCTGCGCCCGCGCCAGGCAAGGGCCGCCCTTGATCGCCAAGGCGTGCGCGCGTAGAAGACGCGTCACGCCGCTGGCCCCCATCGTCTAGCGGTCTAGGACGTCGCCCTCTCACGGCGAAAACAGGGGTTCGAGTCCCCTTGGGGGCGCCATCCTTCCGGACAAGCGAATGCGATCGTTGCGCCTGCTTCAAGCGATTGTTGCGGCCGCTTTCGTCGCCATGCCGCCCGCCGCTGCATTCGCCTCCCCGGCCGAAGACCTTCGCG
>CAZLRW010000014.1:50925-52273 GCA_964561925.1 uncultured Flavobacteriaceae bacterium | reverse complement strand
TATTACGTCGTCGCGCACTTCCACTACGTGCTCTCGCTCGGCGCCGTCTTCGCCATCTTCGGCGGCTTCTACTACTGGGCCGGCAAGATGTGGGGCTATCAATACAACGAGTTCTTGGGCCAAGTGCATTTCTGGTTCACGTTCGTCGGCGTGAACCTGGCGTTCTTCCCGCAGCACTTCTTAGGGCTGGCCGGCATGCCGCGCCGCTACGTCGACTATCCCGACGCGTACGCGCATTGGAACTACATCTCCTCGGTCGGCTCCTACATCTCCGCGGTCGGCGTCTTGGTCTTCCTGTTCGTTCTGATCGAGATGTTCGTGGCGCGCCGCAAAGTCGCCGCCAACCCCTGGGGACCGGGCGCGACCACGCTTGAGTGGACGCTGTCCTCGCCGCCGCCGTTCCACCAGTTCAACGAACTGCCGAAGATCAAGGGCGGAGACCATCATTGACCGCGGCGTCCGTCACGACAGAAACCGCAAGGGCTGGCGCCTCGCTCGCCGGCCCTTCGGACTATCTGGCGCTGCTGAAGCCGCGGGTGATGTCGCTCGTCGTTTTCACCGCACTCGCCACCATGATCGTGGCGCCGGGCACGATCCACCCGGTCGTCGCCTTTGCGGCCTTGCTCTGCATCGCTGTCGGCGCAGGCGCGGCGGGTGCGCTCAATCAATGGTACGACGCCGATATCGACGCGGTCATGACGCGCACGAAGACGCGCCCCGTGCCCGCAGGCCGCATCGGCCGGCAAGAGGCGCTCGAGTTCGGCGCCACGCTGGCCGCGTTCAGCGTTCTCGCAATGGCGGTTCTCGTGGGCTATGTGCCGGCGATCCTGCTCGCCGCGACGATCGCGTTCTACGTTTTCGTTTACACGATGTGGCTGAAGCGGCTGACGGTGCAGAACATCGTCATCGGCGGCGCCGCCGGCGCTTTGCCGCCGGTCATCGGCTGGGCCGCCGTGACGGGCGAGGCGCTCTCGCCGTTGCCGTGGCTCTTGTTCCTCATCATCTTCCTCTGGACCCCGCCGCATTTCTGGGCGCTCGCCCTCGCCGGCAGCGAAGACTACGCGCGCGCGAAGGTCCCCATGCTTCCGGTGGTCAAGGGTTCGCGCAGCACCCGCAACCACATTCTCGCCTACACGTTCCCGCTTGCCGCCGCCGCGGTCGCCCCGTCGCTGCTCGGTCTCGCGGGCCCGCTTTACGCAGTGGTCGCGGGCCTCGGCAGCGTGACCTTCATCGCGCTCGCGGCGTTTCTGTGGCGCGCGAGCGCTGAGGGCGAGCGCGCCGCCGCGCTTCGCGTCTTTGCGTTCTCGATCTTCTATCTGTTCGCGATCTTCACCGCGCTTGCCCTCGA
>CAZLRW010000014.1:0-50825 GCA_964561925.1 uncultured Flavobacteriaceae bacterium | reverse complement strand
TCTTTGCGTTCTCGATCTTCTATCTGTTCGCGATCTTCACCGCGCTTGCCCTCGAGGCGCTCATCGGCCTCGCGCCTGAGCGTCCGGTCGCACAACTGCCATCGCCGCAAGCGGTCGCCGATGGTCTCAGATTCTGCGCGACATGTTTCTGACGGGTAAGCCAATGGACCTGACGCCCGAGGAAAAGAAGAAGCGCAACCAACGCAACTGGGCGGTGGCAGCCTTGCTCGCGGCCTTCGTCGTGCTCGTCTATGTCGTCACCGTCGTCAAGCTCGGCGCGAACGTGATGAACAGGCCTTTGTGATGCGCACGTTGAACCCGAACGACCGCGTCCTGGTCATCTGCCTCAGCGTCGTCGCGGGCATGATCGGCCTCGCCTACGCGTCGGTCCCGCTCTACCGCTTGTTCTGTCAGGTCACGGGCTTCGGCGGCACGCCGCAGGTGGCCTCGGCCGCATCGACCGTGGTTGTCGATCGCGAAATCGAAATCCGCTTCGACGCAAATGTAGGGCAGGGCCTGCCCTGGGAATTCAAGCCCGAGCGCGTTTCGATGACGGTTCATCTCGGCGAAAACAGTCTGACGAACTACCGCGCCCGCAACCTGGCGGCCGCCGCCGTCGCGGGCACGGCCACGTTCAACGTCACGCCGGTCAAGGCGGGCCAGTATTTCAACAAAGTCCACTGCTTCTGCTTCACCCGTCAGGAACTGAAAGCCGGCCAGGCGATGGACATGGGCGTTGCCTTTTTCGTCGACCCGGCGATCGCCAAGGATCCCGAGACGAAGGACATCCGCACGATCACGCTTTCCTACACGTTCTTTCCCGACAAGACCGAAACCAAGACTGCATCCAATTAGGAACTCGAAGGGGCCGCACGCCATGGCATCGCAAGAAGTCAAACACGACTATCATCTCGTCGACCCCAGCGCCTGGCCGATCGTAGGTTCCGTGAGCGCGTTCCTCGCCGCGATCGGCGGCATCTGGTCGATGAAGGCGCAGCACCAGAACTTCCTCGACATGGCCTCGATCCTCGTGGCGAAGCCCGCGGCCGAAACGCCGGAACTGATGGCGGCCTATCAGGCGCAGCTCTCGGCGATGTCGACGAACATCGGGCTCGCCATCTTCCTGCTCGGCGCGATCGGCCTCACCTACACGTTCGTCGGCTGGTGGCGCGACGTAGTCCGGGAATCCGTCGTCCGCGGCGATCACACGCCGGTGGTCAAGCTTCATCTGCGCTACGGCATGATCTTGTTCATCGCCTCCGAGGTGATGTTCTTCGTCGCCTGGTTTTGGGCCTATTTCAACGTAGCGCTGTTTCCGGAATCGCACGGTTTCGCGGCTTGGCCGCCGGTGACGGTCGCCAATCCGAACGTCGCCGAGCCGATCACCATCGCGACGTTCGATCCCTGGACGCTACCGCTGTTGAACACTTTGATCCTTTTGACCTCGGGCACGACGGTCACCTGGGCTCACCACGCGATCCAAACCGGCAACCAGCGCGCCGCCGTGAACGGTCTCGGCCTCACGATCATTCTTGGCATGTTGTTCACATGCGTTCAGGCCTACGAGTACATGCATGCCGCATTTCCGTTCGCGAACAACATCTACGGCGCGACGTTCTACATGGCGACCGGCTTCCACGGCTTCCACGTCATCGTCGGCACGATCTTCCTGATCGTCTGCTGGTTCCGCGCCCGCGCCGGCCACTTCACGCCCGAGCGCCACTTCGGCTTCGAGGCGGCCGCCTGGTACTGGCACTTCGTCGACGTGGTCTGGCTGTTCCTGTTCGCCTCGATCTACGTTTGGGGCGCCGGCACGAACATCGCGGCGCACTGACCGGCGAAAGGACATGGCATGGCCGAGGCACATAGAGCCCCGCTTTGGCGGTCGGGGCTCATGTGCCGCTGCCCCCGTTGCGGCAACGGCCCGCTTTACGAGGCGTATCTGAAGTTCGCGCCCGAGTGCCTGTCCTGCCGCCTGAGCTACCGCTTTGCGGACTCGGGCGACGGCCCCGCCGTCTTCGTGATCCTGATCGCGGGGGCCTTCATCGTCGCCGCCGCGCTCGTGATCGAGGTGAACTTCAGCCCGCCTTACTGGCTGCATGCCGTTCTCTGGCTGCCGCTGACGTTGGGTCTTTGCCTCGGCCTGCTGCCGGTCCTCAAGGCGACGCTGTTCGCGCTGCAATACCGCAACCAAGCCGGCGAAGGCCGCCGCGATCAATGAGCTTTCGTCCGCTGCCTGTCCTGACGATCGCGGCTGTGCTCGCACTAGGCGTGCTGGTCGCGCTCGGCGTTTGGCAGCTCGAGCGGCGGACCGAGAAACATGCGTTTCTCGCCCGCATAGCCGAGCGCGGCGCGATGGCGCCGGCCCCGATCGAAATCCTGCTCGCAACCGGCGACTACGCCGCGCACCGCCCGACGACCGCGCAAGGCGCATACATCGCCGGGCATCAGGCTTACGTCTTCGCGCCGCGCACGGACAAAGGCCCGACGATCCAAGGCTACAAACGCGTGTCCGCATTCGCGCTCGCCTCCGGCGGAACGATCCTCGTCGACGAGGGCTGGGTGCCGGCCGAATCGCGCGAGCGCCCGGACGTTTCCGCGGAACAAAGCGAAACCGAAATCGAAGGCGTGCTGCGCCCCGCGACAGCCGTCGGCGCGTTCACCCCGCCGCCGGACGAAGCCAAGCGCGTGGTCTTCGTGCGCGACAGCTCGTCGATCGCAAACCTTCTCGGCCTCACGCTGAAGACGCCGCTGGTGTTCGAGGTGACGGCGCGAATTGGCGAAAACGCTCCCGAACCTTTGCCTTACGCCGTCGACATCCCCGACAACCACCTGAACTACGCGCTGACGTGGTTTTCGCTCGCGCTCGTGCTTCTCGTCGTGTACCTGCGCTTCCACTATGTTCGAGGTCGGCTGAAGTTCGGCAAATGAAATACGTCTCCACCCGCGGCAACGCACCGTCGATCGCTTTCGAAGACGTGCTGATCTCGGGCCCGGCGCCCGACGGCGGCCTCTACGTGCCCGAGACCTGGCCGCGCATCGACCTCTCGCGCATTCGCGCCAAGCCGAACGCGCGCTACGCCGATCTCGCAGCCTCCATCCTGGCGTTGTTCGCGGGCGCGCCCGCCTGGTACGCCCCGATCGAACGCGCCGCCCATGAGGCTTACGCCAAGTTCGACGATCCGCGTGTCGCGCCGTTGCGCCCTTACGGCGCCCACCGCTGGCTGCTGGAGCTGTTCCACGGCCCCACGCTCGCTTTCAAGGACTTCGCCCTCCAGGTGCTTGCGCCGCTGATGAACGAGGCGCTGGCCCGTCGCGGCACGCGTGCGCTCGTCGTCGCCGCAACCTCCGGCGATACCGGCGCCGCGGCGGTCGCGGCACTCGGCGGACAGCCGCACGTCGACCTTGTCGTGCTGCATCCGAAGGGGCGCATCTCGGACGTGCAGCGCCGCCAAATGACGACGAGCACGGCCGCGAACGTGCGCAACGTCGCCGTCGAAGGCACGTTCGACGATGCCCAGGCGCTCGTGAAGCAGCTCTTCGCCGACCACGAATTCGCCCGCAAACATCGTCTGGCCGCGATCAACTCCATCAACTGGGTCCGCATCGCGGTGCAGGCGGCCTATTACGTCGCGGCCTGCGCGGCGCTCGACCGCAAGGAGCTCACGTTTTCGGTTCCAACCGGCAATTTCGGCGACGTGTTCGCGGGCTACGCGGCCAAGAAGATGGGCGCGCCCGTGAAGCGGCTCATCGTGGCGACGAATGTCAACGACATCCTTGCGCGCGCGATTTCGACCGGCAGCTACGCCCGCGGTGACGTGCACGCCACCATGTCGCCCGCGATGGACATTCAGGTCGCCAGCAACTTCGAGCGCCTCCTGTTCGAAGCCGCCAAACGCGACGCCGAAACCGTCCGCACGCTGATGGAGAGCTTCGCGGCAAAGGGCGCCCTCACGATTCCGGCCCCGATGCTTCAAACGATTCAGACGTCCTTCGCGGCCGATCGCGTGGACGAAGCCGAGACCGCGGCGACGCTCCGCCTCATGCATCGCGAGGCGAAGCTTCTCGTCGATCCGCACACCGCGGTGGGCTTGACCGCGACGCGCAAGGCGGCGGCGGACGAGGACGTCGTCGTGCTCGCGACCGCACATCCGGCGAAATTCCCGGAGGCCGTCGAAAGAGCGACCGGCGTGAAGGCCGAACTCCCCGAACGCCTGCGCTGGATTCTGACGGCGCCCGAGCGTTGCACCACGCTCCCGAACGACCTCGCGGCCCTCAGGGATTTCATCGCCGCGCGGTAGGATTGGCGGAAATCTGCGCGTTTCCCGGCCCGTCGAGTTCGCCAATGAAATGCGGGCGCATCTCCACTATGTAGTCCTGCCCCAAGACCGGCAAAGGACCCCGATGTCGCCCGAGATCACGAAACTTGCGAACGGCCTGACCGTCATCACCGACCCGATGCCGCATCTTGAAACGGCGGCGGTCGGCGTTTGGGTCGACGCCGGCGCGCGCAACGAGACCGAGGCCACGAACGGCATCGCCCACATGTTGGAGCACATGGCGTTCAAAGGCACGCGCCGCCGCAACGCCCGCGCGATCGCCGAAGGAATCGAACGCGTCGGCGGTTTCATCAACGCCTACACCGCCCGCGAACAGACGGCCTACTACGCCCGCGTCCTCAAGGCCGACGTCCCGCTCGCCGTCGACATCTTGGCCGACATTCTTCAGGACTCGGTTTTCGACCAAGAGGAACTCGCGCGCGAGAAGGGCGTGGTGATCCAGGAAATCGGTCAGGCCGAAGACACGCCCGACGACATCATCTTCGATCGTCTACAGGCGGTCGCCTTCCCGGATCAGGCGTTGGGCTGGCCGATCCTCGGCACCGAACGGCACGTTCGCTCGTTCACCCGCGAAGCCCTGATCGACCAGATCAAGGGACACTATTTCGCGCCCGGCATGTTGCTGATCTCGTCCGGCGCCGTGACGCATCCCGCGATGGTCGCGCTCGCCGAACGCCACTTCGGCAAGTTCCAAACCGGCAACGCGAAGCCGACCGAGAACGCGCGCTACGCCGGCGGCGAGTTCCGAGACGACGACGATCTCGAGCAGGCGCACGTCACGTTCGCATGGCCGGGCTTCAAGGCCGCCGACGAAGATATGTATGCGGTTCAAGTCTGCTCCACCGTTCTCGGCGGCGGCATGTCCTCGCGTCTGTTCCAGGAGGCGCGCGAGAAGCGCGGCCTCTGCTATTCGATCCACACATTCGGTTCGAGCTACCGCGACACGGGGCTGTTCGGCGTCTACGCGGGCACGAGTGCCGCCGAGGCGCCGGAACTCGCAAACGTCATCGCGGGCGAGATGAAGTCGCTCGCGGCGCAGGCAAGCGACGACGAAGTCGCCCGCGCCCGCGCCCAGATCAAATCGGGCCTTCTCATGGGCCTCGAACAGGCCTCGGCCCGCTGCGAGCAGATCGCGGCCCACATGTTCACGTTCGGCCGTCTGATCGGCACGAAGGAACTCATCGCCAAGATCGACGCGGTCGACGCCAAAGCGGTGAGCCGCATCGCGGCAAAGGTCCTGTCGCAGGGCGCGCTCTCGCTTGCGGCATTGGGCCCCTTGGGCGGCCTCGGCTCGTACGATCGCGTTGCGGGGCGCTTTGCCTGATGGCGTTGCGCGTTGCGTTGCCGGGTGCGAAGCCAATCGCGATCGAAGGCAGACGCACGCGCCTGCGCGCGCCGGTCGCGGCCGACTATGCGGCCTGGTCGAAACTGCGCGGCGACAGCCGCGAGTTTCTGACGCCTTGGGAGCCGACTTGGGCGCCCGACGAACTGACGCGCGCCGCGTTCCGCCGGCGCCTGCGCCGCTACGCCGAAGCTCAGCGCGCCGGCACGGGGCAGATGTACTTCGTCTTCGACGCCAAGACCGGCGAGCTTGCCGGCGGCTGCCAGCTCTCGAACGTTCGCCAAGGCATCGCGCAATCGGCGGCCTCGTTGGGTTACTGGATGGGCAAGCGCTACGCGGGGCAGGGGCTGATGACCGACGCGGTGACCGCGCTCGTCCGCTTCGCGTTCGACCGTCTCGGCTTTCACCGCATCGAAGCCGCGTGCTTGGCCACGAATGTCGCGTCGCGCCGCGTCCTGACCAAGGCGGGTTTCACCGCCGAAGGAACCGCCCGCAAATACCTTAAGATCAACGGGATATGGCAGGACCACTTGCTGTTCGCCATCGTCGACGGCGACCCGATTCCCTGGCCCAAATGACAAGTGTGGCGCGTCCCGGCGCCATCTGCTATCTCGCCCGCCTCGATCACGGTTGCAGCCCATGACCAAGCCATCGCCCTCCGGTTTCTGGAACAAACTTCCTTCGCCGCCCATCCTCGCCGCGATCGTCGGCGGGGCGGCATGTCTCGTGCTCACCATCGCGATCTTCGGCCCGAACGGATTGCTGTCGTCGCTGATCGAACCGCGCGAGGTTGAGGCCGAGGCCGAAGCCCCCGCCGACCTGATGCTCCCCGAAACCGAAGAGGAGGCCGCCGTGGCCGCAGACCTGACAGTTGAGAAGAACGCCGCCTATCTGACGGACAACGCCAAGAAGGACGGCGTCGAGGTCACAAAAACCGGCCTTCAATACCGCCGCCTCTCCGCCGGCACCGGCAAGCAGCCGGGCGCGACCAGCGTCGTCACCGTCCACTACACCGGTGCGCTCATCAACGGCAAAGTCTTCGACTCCTCCGTCAGCCGTGGTCAGCCGATCTCCTTCGGCCTCGACCAAGTGATCCCCGGCTGGACCGAGGGCCTGCAAAAGATGCGCGAGGGCGAAAAGGCCGAACTCGTGATCCCGCAGGAACTGGGTTACGGCGCCCGCGGCGCGCCGGGCGCAATCCCGCCCTATCAGACGCTGGTCTTCCAGGTCGAACTGATCAAGGTGCAGTGACGGCTCAACCATTAACGGTTTAGGCCGTTGCGGCAGGCGCCCCCGATCATGAATAGTCGGGTGCGAAGGTCCCCCGTGGATTGCGCCAGCCCCTTGATGCCAGCCCCTTGATGGACGTCATCGCAGCCCGTGTTGTCCGCTCCGTCTTGCACGGCGCTCAAGCGTTCGTGTGCGTGCTGCTCGTGGCTGTGGCGGCGCACGCCGCCGCGCCCTTGCCGCTCGATCACGACGTCAGCGACGTCAGTCCCTGGCTCGAACCGCTGAACGACGTGCCGGGTGCCGCGAAGCCGACGGCCGGCAAACGCTGGCTCGGCCTGGAACTCGCGAACCCGACGAAGAACGAACTGCATCGCATCGTCACGCTCGAAAGCGCGGGCGGCGGCATCTTGCGCTTCCTCGGCGCAAGCCAAGCTGCGCATCTCGACGACGTGATGACCGTCGACGAAGGCGCGAGCGCCAACATGCTCGAGATCGGCGGCGGCCGCGCTGCGGAGATCACGTTGCGCCCGCTCGCCACCGCGACGTTCGCGCTCTACTCCGAAGGCAACGCCGACGGCGCCGTCTGGCGTGTCTGGAAACCCGAAGCGCTCGCCGCGGCGAAACAGACGGAAACGCTGCTGATGGGCCTGCTCGCCGGCGCTGCCTTGGCGCTCGCGGCGTGGCTCGCTTCGCTGGCCGTGTTCCGCTGGTCGAGCGAGCCCGCCTGGGCGGCACTCGCGCTGATAGCGCTCGTCGCGCTGATCCTGGGCGGCGCATTCATGGCCGTCCCGCCGCCGGCGTTGCAAGTGCTGGCCGCGATCATGATCGCTGCCGGCCTGCGCTACGTCGTGGTTCAACTGTCGTGGGAACGTGCGCGGCCGGCGATCGCGCTCATGCTCGACGGCGCGGCCTTCGCGCTCGTCGGATTCGCGTGCCTCGCAGCGGCAGGCGTGACCTATGCGGATATCCCCGTGCAAGTGCTCGCGATCGGGGGGCCCGCCTTCGCCGCACTCGTGACGCTGTCGCTGGCATTCGCCGCAGGATCGCGCGTTCAAGCGATGGTGCCCGGGATCGTGCTGATCTTTGTCGCGCTCGCTGGTCCGGCCTTCGCGTCGGGCCTGCTTGCGGGCCTGGTGACGAACATCCCGCTTTTCGCCGACGCGCTGTTCACGGCCGGCGCGCTGGCGCTTGCCTTCGCCGCCGCCGTCCCGCGCGATCCCGAACTCGACGAAAAGGCGGTCGAAGAACTCTCCGCCGATCAGCGCAAGGCGCGCGAGGCCGAATACCGCTATGCGTTGGGCCTCGCCGCGGCGCATCAGGGCCTTTGGGACTGGAACTTCGAGACCGACGAACTCTTCGTCTCGCCCTCCGTCGAAGCGCTCTTGGGCCTTGAGGCCGGTGCGCTCGGCGGCTCGGAACGCAAATGGGCCGAACTGATCGCGCCCGAAGACGTGCGCCTCTACGCCGACTCGATGAACGCCCACCGCCGCCAAGGCAATTCCTCCTTCACGCTCGAACTGCGCATGCGCAACGCCAAAGGCGGCCAGCGCTGGATCCAGCTGCGCGCGAGCTGCATCGCCAACACGCAGGGCAAGGCGATCCGCTGCATCGGCGTCGTCGGCGACATCACCGGCCGCAAGGCCCAGGAGGCTCAGCGCCAGAGCGACGAAGCCGCCGACCCGATCACAGGTCTCATGCTCAGGAACGCCTTCCTCACCCGGCTCGACGGCGTCTTGAGTTCCATGCAGTCCGGTCACATTCGCCGCCACGGCGCGGTGCTTGCCGTCGATGTCGACCGCGTACGCGTCGTGACAGACGGCATGGGCCATCAGGCGGGCGACCGTTTCCTGGCGCAGATCGCGCGCCGCCTCGACCACGCCGCCGGCCCCGAAGACGCCGTCGCCCGCCTCGGCACCGACGAGTTCGCGGTGCTCGTCTTGGGCTCGCGCGGCGACGAGGACGGTGCGCTCGTCGCCAACCGCATCCGCGACGCCCTCTCCCAGCCTGTCGCGATCGGCGACCGCGAGATCTATCCCGCCGCCTCGATCGGCCTCGTCCTGATCGAGCCCGGCCACCGCGTCGGCGGCGACGTCCTGCGCGAGGCCGAGATCGCGATGTACCACGCCAAGCGCACCGGCCGCGGCGGCTTCGAGATCTACCAGCCGCAGATGAAGCCGCGCTCCGCCGACCGGCTGATCATGGACACCGACCTGCGCACGGCGCTCGAGCGCGGCCAGATCGAGATCCACTTCCAGCCGATCGTGCGTCTCGAAGACGGCGGCGTCGCCGGTTTCGAGGCGCTGATGCGCTGGCGCCATCCGACCCGCGGCCTTCTCGCGCCCGGCGAGTTCATTGCGCTCGCCGAAGAGACCGGTCTGATCGTGCCGCTCGGCCGTCACGCGATCGAGAAGGCGACGTCGGAACTGAAGCGCTGGCAGTCCTATTTCCCGGTGCGCGAGCCGCTGTTCTGCTCGGTCAACGTCTCGGCTCGCCAATTGTTCCGCCACGAATTCTTCGACGACGTCGCAGCCATTCTGCGCGCCGAAAAACCCGCCCGCCAATCGCTGAAGCTCGAACTGACCGAGAGCGTCATCATGCAGAACCCCGAATCCACCGCCCGCGCGCTTGCGCAGCTGAAAGAGGCGGGCGCGGGCCTCTCGCTCGACGATTTCGGCACCGGGTTTTCCTCGCTCGCCTACCTCCAGCGTTTTCCCTTCGACACCGTCAAGATCGACCGTTCCTTCGTCGCCGATATGGCCAAGAACCAGGAGACGCCGGTCGTGCTGCGTTCGATCATCCGTCTCGCGCACGATCTCGACATGTCGGTCGTCGCCGAGGGCGTCGAGACCCAGGGCGAAGCGACGCGTCTGAAACAGCTGCGCTGCGAGTTCGCGCAAGGCTATCTCTTCGGCGCCCCGATGGACGCGACCGCGGCCTATAACTTCATCGCACTCAAAGGCCGTACGGGTGCCGGCGCATTGCCGCGCCCCGATGCGCCGCCCTCAGGCCCGGCCCGAGTCCCGCGACAGCTGTGACGGATTGATGCCGAGCTTCCGCAGCGCATGCTGCCACTTGCCGGCGAGCTGCGGCCCGAACAGGAGATAGTCGTCGGGCGGACAGGTGATCCAGCCGTTCTGCGTGAACTCGCGCTCGAGCTGCCCCGCGCCCCAGCCCGCATAACCGAGCGCCAGCATCGACGCGCGCGGCCCCTTGCCTTCCGCGATCGCCTTCAGCACGTCGACGGAGGTCGTGAGCCCGACATTCGGCCCCACATGCACGGTCGCTTCGCCCGCGTTGTATTCCGGCGTGTGCAGCACGAAGCCGCGCCCGGTTTCGACCGGCCCGCCGAACTGCACCGGCACTTGCGCGCGCTGCGCCTGCGGACGGATGCGCAGCTGCTTCAGGAGATCGACGAACGTGATGTTGCCGACGAGCTTGTTCAGCACGAGCCCCATCGCCCCGCGCTCCGAATGGGCGCACAGGAACACGACCGCTTCCGAGAATTTCGGATCGGGCATGTTCGGCATTGCGATCAGCACCTGGCCTTCCAGGTAGCCGCCGCCCGGATGCGGAGGAGTCGGTTGGCCGGTTCTGCTGCCGAATAAGCCCATAGAATTATTCTAATCCATCTCGGTTAATCGTCATAGAGGCCGACACGCATCAGGCGAAAACGTTGCGTATCGTTCAGAATCGCATAACGCGATTTTTACCCGCATGCCGTGCGAAGCTACTGTCGCAATGCCCTGTTCGCCCGGTACGTTCACAGGATGAGAGTAGCTGCGTCCCTCGTTTTTCTTTTGTTCTTTACGTTTTCCACCGCCGGGGCCGGCGAACAGGCGGGCGCGGTGGCGACCGCGTGGCACGGCAAGAAGCCCGCGCTCAGCCGTTTGATCCTGGAGTCGGCCGAATACGAAGCCGGCGGCGTCATTCGCGCGGGCGTGCACATCAAACTGGACGAAGGCTGGTGGACGTATTGGCGCGCCCCTGGCGAATCCGGCATGCCGCCGATGTTCGACTGGTCGGGCTCGCAGAATCTGGACGCCGATCCCGACACGATCTGGCCGGTGCCGCAGCGCGCGGTCGAATACGGCGAGAAGGTCAACGTCTACCGCAAAGAGGTCGTCTTCCCGATCGAGTTCCGCGCCGAGGACCCGACGAAGCCGGTCAAGCTTCACCTGAAGATCACCTACGGCACGTGCCGCGAGATGTGCGTGCCCGCATGGGCCGAACACGAACTCACGATCCGCCCGGTCGATGGACGCCCGAAGGTGGATGCCGCGAACGCGAAACTGCTCGACGCCTATAGCGGCCGCAGCCCGTCCGCCGATCCGCAAGCGGCGGGTCTGCAAATTCGCGAGGTCCGCGCGGCGGTCGCCGAGGGCAAGGTCGTGCTGACGATCCGCGTGCGCGGCGTCGCCGACGGGAACCGCGCGCTGGTCCTGGTCGAGGGGCCGGAGTTCGTGCGCGTGGCGGAGATCCAGCCGAGCTCGGTCGACGAAAGCGGCATTGCGGTGTTGAAAATGACCGTCGGCAGCACCACGCAGTTCCGCGCGCTGAAAGGCAAACGCCTGCGCATCACGCTGGTCCACGGCGGCCGCGCGCTGGAGCAAGTGTGGGTCGTGGGCACGCGCGGGTCGAGCGTCTCGGGCGTCGGCGTCACGCCGCTGCCCGGCCCGGCAGATCGCCCGGAACCCTGACCCGCTCGGCGCCGAACGAGTGCAATCACGCATATCCGTGTGATCCGTTTGCATGGCGGATTTCCGCGAAATCATCCGTTTGGAATCCGTTTGAAATCCGTTTGGAATCCGTTTGGAGCCGCGCGAACACCAAGCGCCGCATCGCGAGCGCGCAAACGTGCCGGCGCGAAGCGCACCCGGACCCGCAACACACAAATTCGGAAATCGCGAAACATGGCCGACCGCCACCCCTAAGACAGGGGCCTCGTTCGGAGCGCCAGCCCGCAAACGAGATAAGGAGAACAAATAATGAACTTTCCCCACAGAGTCAACCCAACCCCCAAAACCCAACCACCACCCACCATCCCCTTTCCACGACCGCGCTCTTCCCCTAAATCCCACCCTCAAGGAAACCCTCCGCGCAAAAGGAACTCACCGCATGTCCATCAAAGTCGGCGACCGCCTGCCGTCCGTCACCCTCATGCACATGACCGAAAAGGGCCCGGCCCCGGTCACGACCGACGAATTGTTCGGCAAGAAGAAGGCGGTGGTGTTCGCGCTGCCCGGCGCCTTCACGCCGACCTGCTCCGCGCGCCATCTGCCGGGCTTTGTGGAGCACGCGGGCGACTTCACGAAGAAGGGCGTCGACGCGATCGTCTGCCTGTCGGTCAACGATGCCTTCGTGATGAACGCCTGGGGCAAGGACCAGAACGCGGCCGGCAAGGTGATGATGATCGCCGACGGCAACGGCGACTTCACGAAGAAGGTCGGCCTCGAAATGGACGCCTCGAAATTCGGCATGGGCGTGCGCAGCCAGCGCTACGCAATGGTCGTCGAAGACATGGTGGTCAAGAAACTCGAAGTCGAAGAACCCGGCGCGTTCAAAGTCTCCAGCGCCGACCACGTGCTGGGCATTCTCTAAACCGAGCACACGCTGTCCTCCCCCGCTTCAGCGGGGGAGGGGGACCATCGCGGAACGCGATGGTGGAGGGGGCGCACCCACCCTTGACGAACGCATCGGCCCGGGCCTTCTCACCACTCCAGTTCACGAGGGCCTCCACGATGCTCAACCGCGCCGCGCTGATCGTAACACCCGCCCAACCCTACATCGACTGGGCCGTGAGCCTCGACGATTCCGGCATCACGCCGTCTGACGACAGCGACGAGCGCACCGTCTACCTGATCCCGGAATGCGACGGCGAAGACGAGATCGACGAAATCCTCGAACTCGTCTTCGCCGAAATCTTCGAACGCGAACTCGAAGCCTGGCACACCCACGAACCCGACTGGCCGCAAAACCGAACGCTTGCGATGTTCAAACGCTGGTTCAAAATCGAAATCCACTCAATGATCGAAGACCTCTGCGCCGACCCGCTGACGGACGACGAGCGTTGATGGACCGCAACCGTGCGGATGTCCGACTGCCGTGGCGAAAGAGCCGCTACGTCCTTCGATGCGGGGAGGCACGTATCATGTCACCGTATTTTACCGCCATCCGCAACATCATTGCGGCGCGCGAGCACCATCGCGTAGTGCCTATCCGCACCGACGACGGCGCGGTCGAAGGGCTTCTCGATACAGATGGTCAAATTTACGCGAGAAGATTTTCTCCTTGGGATTTGGCTGCCTTCATCCACGAACGTCAGCATTAAGGGGTAACAGGAGCCGCGAGCTTCGGGACTCATTCCCCCCAATTCCCCGTCTGATTGTAAGCGCAGCTACCTTGCATTCAAGAACGAAGACCCCATAATTGCTTGACGTTAAGCGATCGGGACAATGGTTGAAACGGCGCAAGGTGTAGGCCACGCTGCAGAGGCATCTGCACTTGGATTTTACTATCAGACATTGTATGCGCTGCTCACCCTGTTGCGCACCGATACAGACAACGCCGCCGTCTGCGTGGAGCAATTGGACGATATCGAGTTGAAGGTGGACAACCAAACTTTGCTCTACCAACTCAAGCACTCGATGAAGCCAAATCCCAACCCAATCACATTAAGTTCCCGTTCACTGTGGCGAACCTTTTCAGTCTGGATCGACGCGCTCCCGTCAATAACGCTGTCCGAAACCACCCTCCACCTAGTTGTAGTCGGAAAGATCGCTCAAGATAGCCCGCTTGCTGCCCTGGCAGTTCGCAACGCTGATCGCTCGGATTTAAAGACAGCGCTTGTCGCTGAAGCCACCAGGGTCATGACCGCACGGGATCAGGCTGAGAAAGCCGGTGAGCGTCCGCTACCGTTCGGCGACCGTATCGATAGTTGCAAGGCGTTCTACGCGCTGTCTGATACTGACAAAATCAATCTGCTCAGACGCATGCTGATCATGCAAGAGAGCCCCAGAATCGATGAGGTAGAAGGCCAAGTCGCCGCGCATCTCACGATATTGCCAGCGGCGCAACGCGGGCCCATTGCACGACGCTTGCTCGAATGGTGGGACTTACAGATCGTCTACTCGCTTTGTGAGAAGCGCACGCGTGTAATCTCGCGATCAGAGTTGCAGTCAAAAATCAGCGAGATCGTGGGCGACATTGAGCAGGATAGGGTGATCCCAGATTTCGAAACGGTGAATCCCCCGGAAAGCTATCAACCCGACGGAATGCTGACTCGTCAAATCCAATTGGTCGACGGACTGCGTACTGACCTTGCCAAGGCGATCCGCGAAGAGTGGCGTGCACGCGAACAACGCTCCAAGTGGATCAATGAGAAACCCAGTATGGCGAGCGTAATAGCCCGTTACGATCACATACTTGAGGAACACTGGGCCGATCGCCATCGGCGAATGGTTGAGGAATGCGCACATGCTGGTTCCGCAGAAAAATGCGCTTCTGGGCTTAAGATACTGCGGTGGACCCATGACGAAGCGCCGAAAGGAGTCCAACCGATAACGGACGGCTGGAATGCTCCCTACTATGTTCGAGGCAGCTATCAGGTGCTCGCAATCAACTTGAAAGTTGGTTGGCACCCAGAGTTCGAGACACTACTGCGGAAC
This sequence comes from uncultured Flavobacteriaceae bacterium, assembly GCA_964561925.1. Lineage (GTDB taxonomy): Bacteria > Pseudomonadota > Alphaproteobacteria > Micropepsales > Micropepsaceae > SZUA-430. The sequence continues at coordinate 36,249 of CAZLRW010000014.1, read as the reverse complement.
GTTTGATGGACCTGGCACACGATATATTCGCCGAGACCAACCCCGCGTTCTGCGCCTGTGCACTCGCGCACTTTGCAACGGCCTTTCGAGCGCGTTGCGACAGCGATCCAGAACTTCCCTTGGCTTATTTGGCTCTTCCCATAGCGCTTTCAGCTGACCTGAGCGGTGCATTCCTAGGCACTAACAGAAGGACCGGCCTGCACGAGTGGCTCGAGAGAAGCCCCGAAATACAAGTCGGACTTGCAGGCCGAGTAAACTCTTCTGCTGCGATCGCTACGGAGGCCGTACGCTTCGGCTGCTTTTCGGGCACCCTCGTTGTCGGAGGTGACGCTCGATTGGGTATTGGCGCGCGCAAGTTCAAGCGAGGCGGCATCGTTTCGCTCAGCAACTTGCCCGCACAATCTCTCCGCCGGGCCGATCGCCTTGGCTCTTGGTTTGCTGCGAGCGGCTCCACAATAGCCGTGTTTGACGCGATGGGGCTGACAATATGAGCCGCTGGAATATCTCAAGTGTCTTCTTTCTTAGCGTCGCGGGCCAGAGGCGGAGCGTTGAATTTCGCCCCGACACAATGAATATAATCACTGGGGCATCTGGTACGGGCAAATCGACGCTAATCAAAGCCATTGACTACTGTCTTGGCTCAAGCAAATGCGAACTGCCTGCGCACGTTCGACGGCGCAGCCTTGCCGTTGGCGTAAAGTGGATTGCGGACTCCAGCGAGATGATAGTCGGTCGCGTCGTGCCCCCGGTTGGTCAGGACACGAGCACACGGATGTTCGTAACATCGGGAAAATCACTGCCGCTGCCAACGGTAGTGGACGATTTCATTGGTGCAACTACTGTCGATGCCGCGAAAGCGTTTCTGGAGCGCGCATTCGGTATCGGGGACATGAGAAGCGAGCCCGATTCAGCTGGCAATATTCGAGGCCGCGCAACCGTCAGAAACGCGACTCCGTATTTGTTCGTGACTAAAGAGGTGATTTACAGCGAGTCGGTTCTCTTGCACGGATTGGAACGCGCGGACCACGCGCGCGACATCGTCGCAACGATGCCGTATTTCCTCCGCGCCGTTGACGAAGCCACTCCCGTCGACGAGTACAGGTTGCGTACTCTTCACCGAGCTTTGGAACGAGAAGAGAATGTGCAGAGAAGCAAAGACAAGGCTGGCAGCGTGCTGAAGGAACGCGCGATTAGCCTGCTGGTCGAAGCCAACAGAGTCGGCATCTCGCCGCAATCGCGCGAAGAAGCTTCAGAAGAGGAACTGCTAGATCTGTTGCGGGGTGTGTTGCGCACGGAGCTCGAAGCAACTTCCTATCCTAGCGAGGACGAGATCTCGACCTTGCACCAAAGGCGGCGCGACGTCTTGCGAACACTGACTGACGTTCGGCAACGATCGCATGCAGCTAGGGTCGCGGTTCAGGAGGCCACCGGCTTTCAGGGAGCCACGGCCAGGCAGCGCGAAAAATTGAGCCTGGGCGAACACCTAGGTGTGGACGCCATGTCAGAGACATGCCCGATTTGTGAATCGCCGTCGGAGCGCGGAAAGAACTTAGCGCTAGCAATACATACGACTCTCTCAAAAATTCGCGCAGAGAGTGTAGCGGTAGATCGGGTAAAGCCTCGTCTGCTGGAGCATGAGCGCCTGCTGTTAGAGCAAATAGAGTCACAAAGTTCGGAACTCCGTCGCATCGACGACCAGATACGCACGTGGTTACGTCAAAGCGATGAAACGAAGCGTCTTGCGGATTTGGCGCAGGTGCGAGCACGGCTTCTGGGTCGCATCTCATTCTTTCTCGAAACGTCGACGGATGATCTCCGTCAAGTTCCGCGAGATCTAGGCGTTCTGCGGGCCGAGATAGCGGAGCTTGAGGCTCGCCTGGATCGGGAAGCAAAAGAAACGAGATTACGACGCGCTGAAGCGAAGGTTTCTCAGTACGCAACAGAGGCGTTTCGACAGTTGCCGACAGTTGCTCCATGCGTTGGCGCGGAGTTGGACTTTTCGGCTCGCCGGCCAGACGTGAAGGTTATTGAAGCCGAAAGCGGCGCTGTACTGCGGCTGTCGGATGTCGGTTCAGATCAAAATTACTTGGCCGTGCACATCGCGCTATCCTTCGCATTGCAGCGCCATTTTGAAGTGGCACGCTCGCCTGTGCCTGGGTTACTTGTTCTCGATCAGATTAGTCGCCCTTACTTCCCGACCAAAGGAGAAGACGACGACGAGCAGGAAGTCGATGGCGATCGCGAGGACGAAGATTTGCAAGCAATGCGTAGGCACATCGACTTCTTGTTCGCCGAGACAGCACGACGCGCCGGATTGCAGGTCATACTCATCGAGCACGCGTATTTCGCTGACGACCCGCGCTATGTTGGCGCGACTCGAGAGCGATGGAACCGAGCGTCCGGTCGCGCTCTGATACCGCTGGACTGGCAGACGCGCGAGGACGCGTGAGCGCATAGAACCGACCATTCTCCGCGACCCTAAGGCGATGAAGATGCTGATTCGTTACTGGAACCGCTATCCGGGCGTGGCCTGCGATCTCGCACCAGCCAGCCACCCTAACCCCCCGGCAGACACACCGAATACTCAAACCCCGACCCCGCCGACAGCGTCGTCGTCACGAACCCGTGCCGGCGGTCGCGCACGTAGTCGACATAGGGCTTCAGCGAGTTCTTGAAGATGTGGACGTTGTCGGCGAACACGATCGCCCCGCGCCGAAGCTTCGGCGTCAGCATCTTGAGCAGCGGGATATAGGCGTCCTTCCACCCGTCGAGCAGCACCATGTCGACGGGCGCTTCGCGCGCGGCGCGTCGTCTCGCCCCCCTCACCCCCGCGGCTCCGCCAGCACCAGCAAATTATACTCCTTCCGAAATCGCGCCCAGAACGCCGGCACCCGCCGGTTCGTCAGCCGCTCCGCCGTCAGGATCGCCCACTCGGCGGCGGTGTGCAGTTTGCCGGCGAGCGAGGCGGGCATGCGCGGATAGACGTCGCGCTCGCGGTCCCACGTGAATTCCGTGTGCAGCACGCGGTACCCGGTTTCCTCCAGCGTCGCGAGCGCGGTCTCCTTCGTGAAATAGTGCAAGTGCCCGAACGTGCGGCGCATATACATCATATAGCGCGAGCCCAAGAGAACGGTCGTCGCGTTGATGTCCAGCGGAATGTGAAACACGAACTGCGCGGCGCGCGGGCGCAATTTTTCGAGAAAGCCCAGATAGTCCGGCACATGCTCGAACACGTCGAGCAGCAGCAGCAGGTCGTACCGCTCGGCCGTCGCGGTCAGGAAATCCGCGTGGTGAAACGTCAGCGCGCCGTTGCTCTTAGGACGGCTGAGCGCGATCGCCGTCTCCGACGTGTCGTAACCCGCAAACCGCGTCGTGGCGGGCATGCGCCTTTGCAGCTGCACCAGAACCTCGCCCGCGCCGCACCCCACGTCGCACACGCGCGCGGGCCTCACCTGCCGCGCCTGCAGCAGGTCGAAGATCTTGCCCGCCTTCCACGCCGCGTCGCCGGCGTGCCAGTCCGGCGCACTTTGCAGATAGGCACCGGAATCGTATCGGGCGGTCAGGTCGGTCAAGCCAGGCTCCAAAGTGGGCGCATCGGGATTCGGGAAACCTTACCTTCCGAACGCCCTTCGGCCCAACGCCCGCACGCTGGCATTTTGACAGTGGTCGTGGCGTTGTGTTTTTCTCCTTTCAGGGGGTGTTGAGGATGGGCAATTCACCGAATTCGGAGGCTGCGAAACCCGCCCGCCGGGGCTTCGACAAGCGCTCGTTTCTGAAGTTCCCCGTCGCCATCGACGGTCCGCGGCTGGTCGCGGAGTACGACAGCATCCCCGCCGACGCCTGGGGCGTCAGCCACTGGGACGTGCATTGCTCGATCGACGTGCTGCTGTTGCGCGGCGGCATGCAGGGCAAGCCCGAAGACTTCACGACCCGCGCGGTCGACAACAACCCCTTGGTCGAAAAACTGCCCTACATCGCCTCGTTGATTTCCCCGGACGGGCCCTTCGGCGGCGCGGTCTATGCGTTCATCTTCCGCACCAAGCCGAACGGCATCACGCGCATGCACCGCGACGACCACGAAGCCTGGGAAGAGTCGCTTCGCATCCACTTCCCGATCGTGACGAACGACGGCGCCGTGCTGATCTCGGAAGGACGGTCGAAGCACCTGTCGGTCGGCGAGGCGTGGACGTTCGACAACCAGACGCGCCACTCCGTCGTGAACGGCCCGGAAACGCGCGTTCATATGATCATCGACGTGCTGCCGAACCCGAAGATCGAGGCGCTGATGCGCGCCGCGGTCTTCGATCCGGGCGAGCCCGATCCCGTGCGCTGGGCGATGACCGGCGGGGACGACGTGCCGCGCGTGCGCCCGCTGGTGTTTGCGGGCGGCGAACCGCTCTCGATCAAGGAGAAGAAGGCGCTGGGCCTGCGCGAAGACGGCTTTGCCACGCGCGTTTCGCATATCGGCAAGAAAGGCAAGCTTCTGGGCGTACCGCTGCAGCCGAACGACATCGTGACCGCGGTGAATTCGGTCGATGCCAGCGCGGTCTCGCGCTCGGCGCTCGATCATATTCAGGTGAGCCACGAGCCCGGCGAAACGGTGACGCTGAAGGTCCTGCGCGACGGGCGCGATCTCCACGTCAAGGTGAAGCTGCGCCCGGACTATTTCTTTTCGCCGGCCGGCCGCTTCAATCATCTGGTGCAGCGCATGGGCCTTGCGAAGGCCCAGCAACGCCCGGCCTCCGGCTACTGAGCCCGCGTCAACCGGCCCCGTTCCCCGGCAGATACACCGAATACTCGAACCCCGACCCGGACGAGAGCGTCGTCGTCACGAACCCGTGCCGGCGGTCGCGCACATAGTCGACATAGGGCTTCAGCGAGTTCTTGAAGATGTGGACGTTGTCGGCGAACACGATCGCCCCGCGCCGAAGCTTCGGCGTCAGCATCTTGAGCAGCGGGATATAGGCGTCCTTCCACCCGTCGAGCAGCACCATGTCGACGGGCGCTTCGACGTCGCGAAGCGTCGTCAGCGCATCGCCCACGCGGATCTCGACGAACCGCGCGAGGCCGGCTTCCGCGAAATTGGCGCGCGCGATGTCGGCCTTGTTCGGCTCGAGCTCCGCCGTGATCACGACGCCCCCGCCGTTGTCGCGCACGGCGGCCGCCAGGCAGATCGTCGAAAACCCGAACGAGGTGCCGAACTCCACGATCCGCCGCGCATCGATCGCGCGCGCGGTGTTGTACATGAGCTCCCCCGCCTCGAACCCGACTTTCAGGTGGGCGTCTTTCAGCGCCGGCGTCACCGCCTCGAACCACGGCCGGCCGCTGAGCAGCGCCAGCAAACCTGTGGGAAACGCCTTCAGCATCACGAGTTTGTCGCGCTTCGATTCGCGGTGCAGCCGGTCCAGCACCCCGCGCACCTGGGGGTCGAAGAGCGTCCCGACCACCCCGGCGCCGTTTGTCGTCGTCATATCAGCCAAGGCCTCTGAACGGGCGAAGTGTGCCCGCCGCCCCCCGCCCGCGGCAAGGCCGGCCCGTGGTGTGACAACCGCCGGACAGGTGCGATGTGCTGTTTCGCACCGCCCCTCGGGCGTCCTAAACTCGCCCGCGAAGCGAGGAGCGTTCGAAGACGCGTGTCGGGAGAGCGGCTGGACGGCGAGGGCGAAGGGGCAGCGGCGGCCGAACGGCCCCGCACCGCCTCGCGCTTCGACACGCCGGAGGTGGCGAGCGCCTCGCTGGTCACGGTCCTGTTCGCCGACATCGTCTCCTCGACGACCCAGATCGCCGGCATGGAACTGGAGGAGGCCCAAGACCTGCTCGACCGCGCCGTCGCCCGCATGCGCCAGCGCATCCGCCAATACGGCGGCGCCGTCGCGCGCATCCAAGGCGACGGCGTCATGGCGATTTTCGGCGCGCCCACGGCCTATGAGGACCACGCGCTGCGCGCCTGCTGCGCGGCGCAGGCGATGTGCGAGGACTTCCGCTCGCTGCCCGCCGGCGCCGGCGCGACCGACGGGTTCCGCACGATCCGCGTCGGCCTGCACACCGGCCGCGCCTTGATCCGCTCGCTGAAGAACGACCGCAGCGACTTCGACGCCGTCGGCCCCGACGTTCACGTCGCGGCGAAGGTCGAGGAACTGGCGCCCAAGAACGGCGCGATGCTGACGGCCGAAACGCTGGCGCTCGCGGGCGCGGCCGTCGTCACCGTGCCGCGCGGCGACTTCGCGGTGGCGGCGAACCGCACGCTGAAGCTCTACGAACTTGCGGGCGTGGCGTTCGAGCGCAATCTCGCGCGCCAGCTCGACGACGACGGTCCCGCGCCGTTCGTCGGCCGCGACGCCGCGCTGCAGAAGATCTTGAAGCTGATCGAGCCCGCCGCCGCGGCCGCCGGCGCCTCGATCGCGATCGTGGGCGAGGCCGGCATCGGCAAGACGCGCCTGGCGCACGAAGTCGCGCGCACGGTCCGCGCGCTCGGCCTAAAGGTGGTGGAGATCGCGGGCATATCGGTGCTGCGCCACACGCCGTTCGCCGCGTTGAAGCCGTTCGTGCGCGACCTGCTCGCCTGCGGACCGGCGGCCTCCGCCGACGAATTGCGCACGATCGCCCGCGTCCAAGGCGTGCCGGCGGCACTGCAGCCGGGCCTGATCGAGGCCGCAGGCGCCGCCCTCGACGACCCGGCGTGGAGCGCGCTGGGGCCGCAAGCGCGGCGCGAGCGCATGTTCGCGGCCGTCGCCGACCTCGTCGAACGCACGGCGCGGCGCCAGCCGCTGCTGGTGCTGATCGAAGACGTGCACCATCTCGATCCTGAGACGACGGACTTCCTGACCGCGCTTCACGCGCTGACGAGCCGGGCGCGTCTGTGGTTGCTGATGACCGCACGCGGCATCGCCCGCGACGTCGCCGCCCGCGCCGCGACCGAAACCGTGGAACTCGCCGCCATGACGGCGGGCGAGGCGAAGGAACTCTGCCGCTTCCTCTGGCCCGCAAACCGCACGCTCGACCTCGGTCACGTGGAGCGCGTGGTCGGCCGCGCCGCGGGCAACCCGTTTTTCCTGCAAGAACTGTTGCGCATGCCCGAGGCCGCAGGCGCCGGCGACGACACGCCGCTCGGCATCGCAAGCCTGGTGCAGTCGCGCATGGCGGCGCTGACCACGCCCGCGCGCCGCGTCATCCAAGGCGCCAGCGTCCTCGGCGATGAGATCGAGCGCCCGATCCTCGCCGCGACCTGCGGCGTCGCGGAAGCGGACTTGAGCGAAATCCTCGGCGAACTCGAACACCAAAACCTGCTCGACGCGTCGAACCCGAAGAAAATCCGCTTCCGCCACGACCTGTTCCGCGGCGGCGCAAGGCTGACGCTCTTGCGCGCCGAGGCCGCCGAGATTCACGGCCGCGCCGCCCGCGCATTCGAGGAACAGGGCGGCACCTCGGTCGAAACGCTCGAACGCCTCGCCTATCACGCCGAACGCTCGGGCCAGATCGAGAAGGCGCTGGCCCAACTGCTCACCGCCTGCCAGCTCGGCGTGCGCACCTCGGCGCAAAAGACGATCCGCGCGCTCTACGACTGGGCGATGCGCCTGAAGCCGTCGGTGCCGGAGACGGGCAAAGGCGCGCTGCTCGACCTCGTGATGACGAGCCTCGACGCGCTGCAGCAGTCGGGCGACACGGCCGAATACGAACGCGCGCTGCAGCTGGCGATCGAACTCTGCGAAGCGCGCGGCGAGCGCTTCCGCGAAGGCATCGCCCGCTCGCACTACGCGGTGTTCAACTGGATCTGGTCGCGCCACGACGCCGCGCGCATCCACGCCGAGATCGCGCTCAAGATCGCGCACGAGACGCGCGTCTTCGCGCTGCGCGACATCGCCCAATCGATGAAGGCCCATATCGAGCAGGCGACCGGCGAGCTCGACGCGGCGATCGCGACGTACACGGACCTTCTCGCCGCCTACAGTCCCGAAGACGAACGCTCCACCATGGGCCGCATGTTCCTGCCCAGCGTCCGCTGCTGCGCGTTCCTCGCCGTTTTCCTGGTCGACCGCGGCCGCTTCGCCGACGCGCAGAGCTACGTCGAACGCGGCGAGCGCATCCTGGGCGCGACCGACCAGCCCTATTCGCGCACGATGATCGCCAACGCCCACGGCCGCGTCGCGCTCGCAACCGGGCGCGTCGACGAGGCGGTGAAGCACCTCGAACTCGCGCACCAGACCTGTCTGAAGAACCAGATCCATCTGCTCGAACCCGCGGTCGCGGGCTGGCTTGCGATCGCGCTCGCCCGCGCCGGCCGGCCGGAGGAAGGACGCGCCGTCGCGCGCTACTCCGTCTTCAACAAGCTCTACGAACGCGCCGGCCGCTACGCCGCGGTGCAAGTCTTCCGCGGCCTCGCCGAGGCGGAGTTCGCCTGCGGCGACACAGCCAGCGCACTCGCCACCGCGAACGAAGCGCTGAAGATCGCGGCCGAAAACAAAGAACCGATCCACGTCGCGCAGACGCGCTACCTCCGCGGCCTGATCCTCTGCGACGAGGCGGTCGGCAAACCCGCCGAAGGTCGCGCCGACCTGGAAGCAGCGCTCGCCGCCAGCCTCGACCTGCACCTCGACCCGCTCGCCGCCGACTGCCGCAAGGCCCTGGCCGGACGCGGCATGTAAAAGATGTTTGACAGGGCGTGGTCGCCATCCTATATGTCAAACATCTTTGACAGATGGGGCCGCGCCACATGACGCAAGCCGAACGCTACGCCTGGTATTCGCTGATCGCCTGGATCGCGATCCTCTATTTCCTGCTGACGCGCTTCACCGACGGCATCAACATCTTCGGCAACTCGCTCGGGCTGACGATCGTTGACCAATCCGCGGCGACGCTGTTTTGGACGTACGTGACGCTCGCCGTCATCGCCATCATCGCGGAATCCGTGATCGCCGCCGTCATCGCCGCGCCGAAGGGCGACGACATCGAAAAGGACGAGCGCGACCACGCGATCGAAGCCCGCGCCAAGCTCGCGTCTTACTGGTTCATGACGATCGCGCTGAACGTCATCGTGATCCACACGCTGCTGGGCGCCGCCTACGGCCGCGAGGGCATGTCGCTGTCGTTGAACCTGGAAAGCCACACGGCAATCGCCTTCGCGCTGCTCCTGGTGTTGACGCTCGCCGAAATCGTCCACCGCATCGCCGTCATCTGGAACTACCGCCGCGCATGACCCCCCGAAAGGGCCGCGTCCGCAACAAAATCCACGCCCTCCGCACCGCCCGCGGCTGGAGCCAAGCCGAACTCGCCGACAAAGTCGGCGCCACGCGCCAAACGATCAACGCGATAGAACAAGAGAAGTATGCGCCGTCGCTGGAGTTGGCGTTCCGCATTGCAGAGGCGTTCGGCTTGGCGTTCGAGAAAGTATGGTCGTTCGAGATCTGAATCCTCATCGCGATTTCCGGCCATGGTCGCCTCCCGCATCGGACGTCGAGAGGTAGCTGTACGCCAGCTCCGCAATCTCGACCGCGTAAGTCTCGGCGTCGATCTTCTTCGACCAAGCCGGCAAGCGGTCCGGAAAGAGCGCCCGCTCCAAGAAAGCGGTGTTGTAGAGCATGGCAACGGTCATGACCGCGCGATCGAAATCTGACCGCTTCACGCTCGAACGAAAGTTCTCAAGCATGGCGCGGAAACCGGCAAGAGACCGTTCTTCAAGGTCCGGCCGGGCCTTCACCAGCGCAGTTCGCAGGCGGGCGTGCACATAGGCAGCGCGGAAGATATGTGCATTCTCCGTCGCCTGGCGCCAAACGGAGCGCGCTGCTGCGCGCAGGGCCTCCCTGAGATTGGCTGACGACAGGCCGTTGATGCTGGCATCCGCCTCCCGTACGCGAGCGTCGATCCTGGCTCGCGCAAGTTCGATGAGCACCTCCGTCAAGCCCCCCTCAAACCGTCGATAGATTGCGCCGGGCGAAACACCGGCGGCGGCGGCAAGTTCGGCAACGCCGATGTCGGTGAAGTCCCTCTTGCGCAAGAGTCGCGCGAGCGCTTCGAGCAGTTCGTCGCGCGTTTGCTGCGACCGCTTCTGCCGCGCCGGCCGGGCGCCTTTCGCCTTGATCATCGTCTGTCTCTATTGTAAATAAGATTTACATTGTCAATTGACGTGGGGTCAAGGGAAGCGCGACCCGAAGCAGGGAATCAACGCCCATGTTTCTCTCAACACCGCTTTCGCCCCTGACGGTCCTTGACGCAGTTGTTTTTGCCGGGATTGGGTTCGCGCTCGTCGCGGACATGTTCGCCCGGCGGCGACTGGAAGCGCTCGACGCGGGGCGGGAGGGGGCGCGACTCGCGCTCTACCGCGACTCGCTTCTGTTTCTTTGGGGAGCGATCGCCGCGATCATTGTGGCTTGGAGTGTGAGTGGAAGGCCGCTCGACGAACTCGGGCTTGGCGTGCCGGCCACGCTCGGCTTCGCCGTCTGTACCGCGGCCGTGGTTGTCGGTTGCGCGGCGCTCGCCAAGCAGGTCGCTGCGGTGCGCGCAAGCGCAGAGCTACGGGTCGAATTGGCGCGGCAGGTCGCCCGCGATGGTCCGCGTGTGACCGGAAGCCTCCCACGCACGAAGGCGGAGCGGTTCATGTTCGTTCTTGTCGCGGCGACGGCCGGAATCGGGGAGGAGATCGTCTTCCGCGGCTTCCTGATGTGGGTGTTCGCACACGAGATGCCGGTTTGGACCGCCGCGCTCGTGTCGACGGTGCTGTTCACGATGGCCCACCTCTGGCAACAAAGCTGGTTGGCGCTCGCCAAGGTCGCCGTTGCAGCGGCGATCTTTGCCGCGTTGGTCATCTTCTCGGGATCGCTCTTGCCGGCGATGCTGCTGCACTTCGCTTTGGACTTGTCGGCTGGCGAGTCGGCCTGGGCGGCGCGCCAGGAGATTGATCTCGCGGCGTCCGCCGGCCGGCGGGCCCACTAGCTGCTGAAAGTGTTCGTTCGAGCCGGTCAGGCGTCAGGCGTGCGTCTACTTCGCCGTTATGCCCGTAAGCGCGGTGCAGTCCGCGACGAACTTCTCGAACTCTTGTCCCGCATCAATGCCGGATTCTGCGAACGCGTAGCTGTCGTTGACGGAGATGCGGGCGGTCGTGCCGTCGCGGACGGCGGCGAGCATTTCACCCGTCAGCGGCGCCGTCACGGCGAATGTCGGTCCGCCGTCTTGGCCGGGCACCAGCGTCGCGTCGAACGACGCGCCTGAGTGCGTCATGGCGAACGGCGGCGCCATGTTGGCCATGCCGACTTGAGAGGCGGCGGCGCTCAGCGTCAGTGCCGGGCCTGCCTTCGCGCAGACGAGGCGAAACGCCTCCGCGTCGGACGCTTCTTGGATGGAGAGCACAACTTCGTCCGCGCTCTTGGTGTGCGTCCAGCCGGCGACCGCGGTCGTGTTGCTTTGCCCGCAGCCAGTCAGGGCGATGCACCCTGCCGCGGCCACCGCCAGTCGATACGTGCTCAATTTCGAATCCTCGCGAAGTGTTGCGAGGACCGCGTTACACGTCTTTGTTCGGGTTGATCAAGAACTTCTCGCCCGTCGCGCGCTTGGCATAGGCTTGGATGATCTCCGGCTGCAGCGTCTCGGCAAGCGAAATTGTGCGCGTGTAGTGGCTGGCGAACGTCGTCTTGATTTCGTCGGCCACGCGTTGGCGCAACCGGTTCACCTCCGCACCGCCGATCTTCATCAGGAACGGCGTCAGCAGCCAGCCGCCGATGCCCCACGCCATGCCGTATGAACGGGTCAGCTCCGTTGGGCCGGTGTCGAGGCCGCCGTAGATATAGACCTGTTTGTGCGTGGTGGAACCATAGCGGCTGTAGCCCGATCCCGTTTGGCTCGCCGCGATTTCCATGCCGGTGAGGATTTGGCTCGCCAACTTGCCGCCGCCGATCGCATCGAAGGCGAGCGTCGCGCCGGTTTCGACCAGCGCTTTCGTCAACGCCTCCATGAAGCCGGGCGCCTGGCTGTCCAGCACGATCTTGGCGCCGATGCCGCGCAGGATTTTCTCCTGCTCGGCGCTGCGCACGATGTTGACGAGACCGAGGCCGTCGGCGAGGCAAATCTTGTTCAGCATCTGACCCAAGTTCGACGCCGCCGCGGTGTGCACCAGCGCCTTGTGCCCCTCGCGCCGCATCGTCTCGACCATGCCGAGCGCGGTCAACGGATTGACGAAGCACGACGCGCCTTCCGCGGCCGTTGTGCCCGGGTGCAGCTGCAAGATGTCGCCCGCTTTGATCGTGCGGTACTGCGCATACATCGCCCCGCCGATCATCGCGACCGTCTTGCCCAGCAACGCTTGCGCGGCGGACGAGCTTCCGGCTTTGACCACCGTGCCCGCACCCTCGTTGCCCACCGGCATCGACTGACCCACACGCGGCGTCATCATGCGCATGAACTGCGGCGCGATCGGCGCGGACACCACCGCCTCCGCGCCCTTGCCCGAAACGCGCGCGGCCTTCATGTCGGCGGGCCCGATCAGAAGCCCGAGATCGGACGGATTGATCGGCGTGCCCTCGACCCGCACCAAGACCTCGTCGGCCCCCGGCTCCTCGACCGGCACGCGGGCGAGCGACAGTTGCAGTTCGCCGTCCTTGGTGACGAGCGAACGAAGCTGAAGCGCGGATGCGGGAATGCCGGCCATGGGGAAACCTCCTGATGTTTGGAGGGCACCATGCGCCGGGCGCGCCGGAGAATCTAGCGGTGATCTGGCCTGACGCGTCAGAGCCCGCCCACGTCGCAACCGCGCGCCTCGAGGATGTCGCGCATCTCCCAATAGGCGCGCGGCGTGCGGTAGAGCGGGATGCGCGGGTGCAGGTGGTGGATGATGTGATACTGCATGCCCATGGAGCCGATGTTGCCGACGATCGAGCGAAACGATCGCGTGTCGCGATAGCGGCCCGTTTCCCTGCCCGGGTGGTGCGGCGCCCAGCTCAGATAGAAGCGGATATAGATGAGCGCTATGTGCCGGGGCAGCCACCACAGAAGCGCCGCCTCGATCGCATAGCCGCTCCAGCTGAGCGCGAACAGGATGCCGTAGAACACAAGCTGGTAGACGACACCGTCAAGCTGCACGTCCGCGCGACCGATCCGCTCGAGCGCGACGCCGTAGGCGTTGAACCCGCCGGGCGCGCGCGGCTGGTTGTTCTTGATCGTGCCCCAGATCGAGGCGAGCGGACCCGTCGCGGTTGAGGAATAGTCGGGGTCGAGCTCCGGATGGTTCGCGTGCTTGTGGTGCTCCATATGCGTGAGCTTCGCCACGCGATAGGGCAGCACCAAGGGGATCGTCGACATGTGCCCGACGAGTTCGTTCAGCCAGCGCAATTTCGTGCCGGGCTTTGCGATGATGTCGTGCTGGGCCTCGTGCGACGGCAGGTAGGAGAGCATGATGTTCAACGTCGCGATCGGGAACGCGGCCCAAAGCGGCAGCGCGCCGGAAAACACCAGGGGCCACAGCGAAAGCCAGACCGCGAAATTCGCGAACGCCCAGACGACGGCGAGGGTGGGGAATTTGTCGATGTGACGGGCGGCGATCTCCCGCTCGCGCCGGATCAGCTCGGCCTCGGGCAGGCCGCGCAGATCGGCGGCGCTCATATCCATCGCCCTCTGATCTGCGCGATGCCGCCCAAGGCGGCGCCCACGATCAGTCCGGCGGCGAGCGGCGTCGCGCCGAACGGCAACGGCCATCCGGTTTGCGCGAGCACCTGCGCGGTCAAAGGCGCGATGAAGCCGATCCCGAAGAGCAGGGGACCGAAGTAGAAGATCGTTTTGATGACGGCGATCATGGATTCATCCGGCGGCGATTTGCAGTCGAAGGTACCGCCCCTTCGCTCTCCACTCCACTGGAATCACCGACCGGGGCGAGCCGGCCTTCAAGCCTTCTTCGTGAACCAGGTGAACTGCGTAACGTAACCGGCGCCTGTGAGAAGGTCGGATTTGGACTTCCAAGCGACGGGGCAGACGGCCATGGCGGTGCTTTTGCCGCGCCGAATGAAGTCGGACTCGGCGGCAGTGAGCAAGCTACCGGCGACGCCGTCGTGGGTTCCGTGATCGAGCGAACGTCCGAACGTTGCGCAATGAAAGTCGTCGATCACGCCAACATTGTCCGCGGCCGCGATCGAGAGCGGGACGGGGCTCGCGGGTTGGGCGATGATGAACCCGGTGGCGCGGCCCGCGTGGTGCGACACGAACATGCTGCGATCGCGCATGGTGAGGCTGAACTTCATCCAGAGACCAAAGCGCGCGTCGGCATCCGGGTGCGAGCGCCAGAATTCGGGATTGGCCTCGTGCAGGCGCTGGCGCGCCTCGCGATTGAATGCCACGAGGTCGGGGACGTCGTGTTCGCCCGCTCCGCGGATGGGCGCGGACTCGCCCGGTGCGAGTGTTGTCTTGAGCATGAAGTTCGTCGTCGCCCGGAAACCTCGCGCGACGACGGCTGCGCGCGCCGCATCCTGGTCGGCACGGCAGGCGATGACCAGCATCGCCACACCCTGTTCGCGCAAGTGGCTTTCAAGCGCGGCCGCCAGTGCATCGCCGGGGCCTTCGTTGTGCGCGCTCCAATGCCCAAGGACAATGCCTGCAACACCGCCGTCCAGATCATAGATCGGTGGCGGCGGCATGACGACGATGTGGGCGGCGGCAGTCACGCCCGCGGCATTCTCTGCAACGACCCAGTGGAACTGGCCCTGCGGCGTATCGACGTCGTGAAGAATCTTGTTCGCGAAATCTGGAGAGGCGTTCGCGCTCACGACCGCGACAATTGCGGGGACATCGTGCGGCGTGGCGATTCGAACGTCCATGAGCAATTTCCCGGGTGCGCCCCCTAAGGTGACGCGACGAACGCGACCCGTCCGCCGACGATGACCAAAACCGGCTTGCCCGCAGCGATCGCCGCCGGTTCCGCCTTCATCAGATCGACTGAGAACACCGACACGTCCGCGCGCATGCCGACGGCGAGCGTGCCGAGCTCGCGCTCGCGGAACACGGCGAAGGCGGGCGCGCGCGTGAACATGGCGAGCGCCTGCGTCCGGCTCACCGCCTGCTCCAAGTGCCAGTCCGGGCCCGCATGGCCTTTCAGATCGTGCCGGTAGGCGGCAGCGTAGAATTCCTCGAGCGCGACGCCGCGTTCGACCGGCGCGTCCGAACCGCCCACGATCGTGGCGCCGCTTTTCAGCAGCGACACCCACGCATAGGCGCCCTTCAACCGCTCAGGCCCCAGCCGCGCCGGCGCGAAGTAAAGATCGCTCACCGCATGCGACGGCTGCATCGAAGAGATGACGCCGAGCATCGCGAAGCGCGGAATGTCGGCGGGCGCGATCACCTGCGCGTGTTCGATGCGCCAGCGCAAGTCGCGGTTGGCGCCACGGCTGAGCGCCTTCTCGTAACTGTCGAGCACCATCCGGTTCGCGCGATCGCCGATCGCGTGAACGGTCACCTGGGCGCCCGCCTTCTTCGCTTTGTTGTAGTAGGTCACGAGCTTCGTCGGCTGCATCAGCACGAGCCCGCTCGTGGCCGCATCGCTGTAAGGCTCAAGCAACGCCGCCCCGCGCGAGCCCAACGCGCCGTCCGCGTAGAGCTTGACGCCGCGCACGCGCACGAGACCTGTCGCATCTTGATACGGCCCCGACTTCAACACCCGCACGCTGTCTTCGGGCGTCATGTAGGCGTCGACGCGGATGGGAAGTTTTCCCTGCGCCGCAAGCGCGATCAGGAAGGCGACGTCCTCCGCCGAGGTGCTCATATTGTGCACGCCGGTCCAACCCATCGCCGCCTGGCGCTGAACCGCGCGCGCCATCGCCTCGCGCCGCATCGCGGGCGAAGGCTCCGGCATCTCATCGCCGACGAGGCCCATCGCCGCGTCGATCAGCATGCCGGTGGCCTCGCCGTTCGCATCGCGCTCGATCCGACCGCCGGGCGGGTTCGCCGTCCGCTTCGTGATACCGCCCAAGGCCAGCGCCTTCGTGTTCGCGACCGCCGCGTGCCCGTCGATGCGTTCGAGAAAGACCGCGCGATCGGCAACGACCGCGTCGAGATCGGCCCGCGTCGGAAACCGCTTCTCCGGCCAATGCGTTTCGATCCACCCGCGCCCGCTGATCGGGCCTTCCGTGTTCGCCGCCGCGTAAGCGCGCAGCGCCTCCTGCAATTTCGCAAGCGACGCAACGCCTGTCAGATCGAGCGTGAGTTCCTGCAGCCCGATCCCCGACAAATGCGCGTGCCCATCGACGAACCCGGGATAGGCGAACGCACCCTTAAGATCGATCCCGCGCGCCTTCGGCGCCCGCGTCTTCGCGTCCGCCAACGACCCGGCGAACGCGATCCGCCCACCTTCGGCAACGAGAGCCTCGACCGTCGCCCCACCCGCATCCGTCGTGATCGTCCCGCCGTGAAGCAGGATCGTCTCACCCGCGGACGCCACGCGCGTAGCGAGCGCAACCAGCACCACCGCAATCAACGGCCACGAGCGCATGCATCCTCCTTCAGCCATCATCCCGAGACCGAATGATCTGATTGGAACCTAAGCTGAGTCCTCGATCGCATTTCGATTCTGCGCCACCGGGTACACCTCAAGCCCCAGCCCTAACCCAAGTTGGGCAATTCTCGCGAGTGTAGTCCGAGGTAGGGTATCGCCATAGTATCCGTCACCGAGGAACTGGACGACAATCTCGCCCTCTCCGCCGCTGGCAGCGAGACCGTTTAGGAAGTCCTTGCTGGCCTCGAGTTTTGCGACAAACGCTGTCACCATTTTCGCGAAGTGCTGAACCTCGAGGTCGTGCTGGGTGCTGTGCCGCCAACGCGTGTCGGGATATTGCCCGGGCAACGCACTCCCGGTAGGCGTGCGCCGAGGTGATCCAACACAATGCGAGAAGTGCGCTACCATTCCCAAGGCGGCGCTTATCTCATCCGGCGTTAGGGTGGGATGAACTATGAACAGCTCCACGTCGACACGTCGGCACCTTGTTGGACCGCCCATCTTACGCCCCCGGCACCGCCGCCCGCGCCAGCGCGTCCGCTTGCTCGTTCAGTTCGTGGTCCGAATGCCCGCGCACCCAGCGCCAGCTGACCTTGTGCTTCGCCGCCGCCTCTTCCAGCCGCTGCCATAGATCGACGTTCTTCACCGGCTTCTTGTCGGCGGTCTTCCACCCGTTCTTCTTCCAGCCGTGGATCCATTTCGTGACGCCGTCCTTCAGGTACATACTGTCCGTGTGCAGATGAACCTCGCAGGGGCGCTTCAACGCCTCCAGCGCCGCGATCGCCGCCATCAATTCCATGCGGTTGTTCGTGGTCAGCTTCTCCCCGCCCGAGAGCTCCTTGCGCGTGCCGTTGAAGAGCAGGATCGCCCCCCAACCGCCCGGTCCCGGATTCCCCGAACACGCGCCGTCGGTGTAAACCTCGACATGGCTCATGCGGCCCACCCGTAGTCCGCCGCGCCCTTCGCCGTCTGATGGAAGCGCAGCTTCGTCAGATACTCGAGCGGATCCTTCACCTTCACGAGCGCGCCGTCATCCCTGTTGATCCAATCGTAGAGCCGCGTCAGCAGAAAGCGGAACGCCGCCCCGCGCGCGAGCACGGGCAGCGCGGCCGCCTCCGCCGCCGTCAACGGGCGCACCGCACGATACGCAGTCAGCAACGCACGCCCCTTCGTGATGTTGAACGACCCGTCGCCTTCGAAGCACCAAGCGTTCAAGCACACCGCCACGTCATAGGCGAGCGCGTCGTTGCACGCGAAGTAGAAATCGATGAGGCCCGAAAGCTTCCCCTCGCTGAAGAACACGTTGTCGGGAAAGAGGTCCGCGTGGATCACGCCCTGCGGCAGTCCGTGCGGCCAATGCGCTTCAAGCCAGCGCAGTTCGCTGCCGATCAGCGTCGAAAGCCCCATATGAACGCCGTTCGCCTTGGGCTCGCACTGCTTGACGAGCGTCTTCCACCCGTCGAGCGAAAGCGCATTCGCGCGGGCGAGCTTGTAGTCCCCACCCGCCAGATGCAGCCGCGCGAGACTCCCGCCCAACTCCGCGCACTGCGCGGCGTCGGGCCGCTTCGGCGAAAGCCCGTTCAGGAACGTCATCAACGCGGCCGGCCGCCCGTTCAAAGTCCGCCACGTCTTCCCGTCGCGCGCCCGCACCGGAAGAGAGCAGGGGATGCCCTTCGCCGAAAGATGCTCGAGCAGCCCCAGGAAGAACGGCAAATCCGCCTCCCGCACGCGCTTCTCATAGAGCGTCAGGATGAACGCGCCGCGCTCCGTCGAGAGGAAGAAGTTCGAATTCTCGACCCCCTCCGCAATCCCCTTGAACGCCAGCACGCGCCCGAGTTCGAACGCGCTCAAGAACGCATGAAGCTCCGCATCGCTGACGTCGGTGTAAACGGCCATAGCGGAGGTAATAACTTCTTTCGCCGGATTCGCAAATGTCGAGTTGCAAGGAAAGCCAGAACGAAGCAGAGATGCGATGGCTTTAGATTTGCGTTTGCAGGCCGTTGACCCGGTAGTTGCCGAGCGCGGCCAAGTTGCCCGCCACGCGAGATCGCGCGGCTCCCACATCGTGCGCCCGCGCTCGCCCGTCACCGCGAAGCCGCGCACATAGGCGGCGCCGCTCCGTGCCCCATTGCGGGCAAGGCGACTTTCTGAATGCAGCAAAGGGAAATGATGGGACCTTCGCTGGCACGAGTGACATCGCCAAATGAGCGTGCCACGGTGGTCATCGGTATGTGAGAGGGAACGAGTTTCTATGCAGTTCGACGAGGTCGTGCAGGGGCGCCGGAGCATTCGTGGCTTTAAGAAAACGCCGGTTCCAAAGGCGCTCATCGAAGAAGTGATCGGCCTGGCGATCCGCGCCCCGTCTTCGCTCAACACTCAACCGTGGAATTTCTACGTCGTCACCGGCGAACCCCTCAACAGGATTCGCAAGGGCAATACCGAGCGCAATCTTAGCGGTGTGCCTGCCTCGCGCGAGATCCGCAGCCATGGCGGCTATGAAGGCGTGCATCGCGAGCGCCAGATCGAAATTGCCAAACAGCTCTTCGCCGCCATGGGAATCGCGCGCCACGATCAAGCGGCCCGGCAGGATTGGGTCCTGCGCGGGTTTCGCCAATTCGATGCGCCGGTGTCGGTCGTCGTGACTTACGACCGCGCGATCCATGGCGGCGACATCGGCCCGTTCGATTGCGGCGGCGTGACGAACGCGCTGGTGAACGCGGCGTGGTCGCGCGGGCTCGGCTGCGTCATCAACAGCCAAGGCATCATGCAATCGCCCGTCGTGCGCGAACACGCCAAGATCCCCGACGACCAGGTCATCATGATCTGCGTCGCGATGGGCTTCCCCGACGACGCGTTTCCGGCAAACGCCGTCGTGTCGAAACGCAAGTCGGTGAATGAGGCCGCCGTCTTCGTCGGGTTCGATTGACCAACCTCTGCCGTCACCGCTTGCGCGCATCATCCGCTCTCCCCTTGCGGGAGAGGAAGCTAAGCCAACGCCCGCGGCAGGCGGAATGTCACGGTCTCGCGCGCCGTCTCCGTTTCTTCCACCGTCACGTCATAGCGCGCGCGGAAGGCGTCGATCACTTCGTCGACCAACACATCCGGCGCAGAGGCGCCGGCCGTCAAACCAACGACGCGCGCGCCCGCAATCATCCCCCAGTCGATATCGCCCGCCCGCTGCACCAGCGCCGACCGCCGCGCGCCGGCGCGTGCCGCGACCTCGACCAGCCGCATCGAGTTCGACGAGTTCGGCGCCCCGATCACGAGCACCACATCGGACTTGGGCGCGATCGCTTTCACCGCCTCTTGCCGGTTCGTCGTGGCGTAGCAGATGTCTTCCTTGTGCGGCGTCGCGATCGCGGGGAAGCGCCGGCGGAGCACACCCACGATCTCCGCCGTGTCGTCGACGGACAGCGTCGTCTGCGTGATGTAGGCAAGCCGCGCGGGATCGGCGGGCGAAAAACGCTCCGCATCCTCGACCGTTTCGATCAGCTTCACCGCGCCCGGCGGCAACTGCCCCATCGTGCCGATCACCTCCGGGTGGCCCGCATGTCCGATGAGCACGATCTCGCGCCCCGAATCATGATGCCGTTCGGCCTCCACGTGCACTTTCGAGACAAGCGGACAAGTTGCATCGAGCGCATTGAGTCGGCGCTCCCGCGCATTCGCCGGCACCGATTTCGGCACGCCGTGGGCGGAGAAAACGACGGGCGCGCCTTCGGGCACCGCGTCGAGTTCCTTCACGAACACCGCGCCTTTTTTCTCAAGCCCTTCAACGACAAAGCGGTTGTGCACGATTTCGTGGCGCACATAGACCGGCGCGCCGTATTTGGCGAGCGCACGCTCCACGATTTGGATCGCGCGGTCGACGCCGGCGCAAAACCCGCGCGGTGCAGCCAGAAGTATAGTCAGCTTCGCTTTTGACAAGGTCTCGTCGCTCGCCTAACGCTCCAATCCAAGAACATAGGGGGTTGGGCTATGAAAGGCCATGTTGCGGGCAAGGCGCCGACCGGCGTCGATGTCGAGGCCGGGAAATCCTATTGGTGGTGCGCCTGCGGCCAGTCGAAGCGCCAGCCGTTCTGCGACGGCAGTCACAAGGGCAGCGCCTTCACCCCCGTCGAATACAAGGCCGACCAGACGAAGAAGGTCTTCTTCTGCGCCTGCAAGCAGACCGCCAATCACCCGCTGTGCGACGGCACGCACAACAAACTGCCGTGACCGGAACGAGGAGGGCGTCCCCGATGAAGTCGATTGTTGCCGCAACCGCCGCAGTGGCCCTGATCGCGACGGCCGCGCCGGCCGCCGCCAAAGCCCAAGCCCGCGTCGCCGGACCATCCTGTCCCTCGATCAGCATCCTCACCGACGCGACCCGCATCACGCAGATGAAGAACGGCCGCATCGACCTCAAGGCCGAGATCCGCGAACCCGAAATCGCCTGCACGGTCGCAAACGGCAAGGCGAAGTCGAAACTGAGCTTCTGGGTGAAAGGCGCGATCGCCCCCACGGCCGACGTGGCGGCGCGCAACGTCCCCTATTTCGTCGCGATCATCGTCGAGGGCCAGGTGATCGGAAAGGAAATCTTCGACCTCGCGCTCCCCTTTGAAGGCAGCGACCGCAAACTGATGGTCAAAGAAAAAATCGCCCGCATCGACATCCCTGTCGCCGAAGGCCGGAAGGCCGAAGACTACGCCGTCACGATCGGCTTCCAACTGACGCAAGAGCAGGTGGAATACAACCGCACGGCCAGCCGGTAGAGCGCAGCCTGGGACCGCGGGCGTCCCGCCCGCTCTTATTCTGACTCTCGAGTGCGCGGCGCGTTGACGCGTCAAAAAAGAGCGGGCGGGACGCCCGCGCTCCCAGACTGGTGACAGCGGCGGCCGCCCACGCTAAACCCCGGCCACCATGCCCACTCTGACGCAAATCCTGACCGACCTCGCCGCCGGCGCCTTCAAGGCCGAGGGTCTCGACCCCGATTACGGCATTGTCACCACCTCCGACCGCCCAGACCTCGCGCAGTTTCAGTGCAACGGCGCGCTCGCCGCGGCGAAGGCGCAAAAACAAAACCCCCGCGCGCTCGCCGAAAAGATCGCGGCCCGCCTGAAAGCCGACCCGCGCCTGGCGAAAGTGGAAATCGCGGGCCCCGGCTTCATCAACCTGACGCTCACCGACGCGGCGCTGGCGGCCCACATCGACAAGCTCCGCGACGACTCGCGCTGCGGCGTGCCGGTGCGCGCGAACCCGCAAACCGTAATCATCGACTTCGGCGGCCCGAACATCGCGAAGACGATGCACGCGGGCCACCTGCGCTCGCTCGTCATCGGCGACGCGCTGCAGCGCCTGCACCGCTTTCTCGGGGACAGGGTGATCTCCGACGTCCACTTCGGCGATTGGGGCCTGCAAATGGGCCAGCTGATCACCGAGCTGAAGCGCGAACAGCCGGACCTGCCGTACTTCGACCCCGACCACAAAGGCCCATTCCCCAATCACGCGCCCGTGACGATGGAGGACCTGGAGCGCATCTACCCGAAGGCCAGCGCCGCCTGCAAGGAAGACCCCGCGCGTCTGGAAGAAGCGCGCAAGGCGACGGCCGAGCTTCAGGCCGGCCGCCCCGGCTACCGCGCGCTGTGGGAACATTTCCGCGCCGTCTCGTTCGAGGGCGTGCGCCGCGAGTTCGACGCGCTCGACATCCACTTCGACTGGTGGAAGGGCGAAAGCGACGTCGACAAGCTCGTCGCGCCGATGGTGGCCGATCTCGTCAAACGCGGCCTGGCGGTGGAGAGCGAAGGCGCGCTCGTCATCCACATCGCGGAGGACGGCGACAAACGCGAACTCCCCCCGCTGATCGTGCAAAAGAGCGACGGCGCGGCGCTCTACGAGACGACCGACCTCGCCACGATCGTCGACCGCGTGAACAAGGCCGACCCCGACCTCATCCTCTACGTCGTCGGCCAACCGCAGCACGACCACTTCGAAAAAGTCTTCCGCGGTGCGAGGAAAGCCGGATTGGCCGGCAAGGCGACGCTCGAACACGTGGGCTTCGGCACCGTCAACGGCCCCGACGGCAAACCCTTCCGCACAAGGGCCGGCGGCACAGTGAAACTCTTCGACGTCATCGAACAAGCGAAAGCGGAAGCCCTCGCGCGCCTCAACGAAGCAGGCCTTGCCACCGACTACCCACCCGCCGAACGCGAAGAAATCGCCCGCCAAGTCGGCCTGGCCGCGATCAAATTCGCCGACCTCCAAAACCACCGCCTGACGAACTACGTCTTCGACCTCGCCCGCTTCACAAAATTCGAAGGCGAAACCGGCCCCTACCTCCAATACGCCGCCGTCCGCATCAAAAGCCTCCTCAAGAAAGCCGAAGACCAAGGCCTCAAACCCGGCCCACTCTCCCTGGGACCGCGGGCGTCCCGCCCGCTCTTATCCGCCCCCGCTTCAGCGGGGGAGGGGGACCATCGCGAAGCGATGGTGGAGGGGGCAACCGCAAACTCTCCAAGCGCGCTCTCAACGGCAGAACGCAACCTAATGCTAGCCCTCGACCAACTCCCCGCCGCCCTCGAAGCCGCCACCGCCAAACGCAGCCCCAACATCCTCTGCGCCTTCGCCTTCGACCTCGCCCAACGCTTCTCCAGCTTCTACGCCGCCCACCACATCCTGAGCGAATTGAACCCGGCGGTCCGCGCCGCCCGGCTCACCCTCTGCGCTCGGACTCTGCTCCAGCTTACGACAGCGCTGACAGTGTTGGGCTTTGACGTGCCCGACCGGATGTAAAGCTAGGGCCAAGGTCTCGATAAGGGGGACGTTCTCAGTGAGACCGCTTGTGCCGCTCTTCTCGATCCAAGTCCGCAAGCAAGGCATAGGCTGCTTGGGAGGGCAAACGTAGCCAATCCTGCTTTTTCCAACGCGGCCATCGCCAACTGGAGATTTCGACCGGTTGTTCCCCAGGCAGATCATCGGGGGCCTTGATTCTTCCGATCAGGATTTTCTGAGCTTTGCGAATCTGCGCCAGCGTGATTCCGCTTCCGGGCAGGAAGTTATGAAGGCAGATCTCGCCTTCGTTGACATCCCCCTTGTCGTTCTCTCCGCTAAAATGCAAAAGTCGGATAAGATCGCTTTGAGCGATCCTGACACCCCTTGTCAGCTCCAATGCGTGTATCGACGGCATCAGCTTGCAGCGCGTTCTTGGGACGACCGTTGTGCGAGGTGAGATAGCCAATCGCCGGACTCAATAACCGGACCCGTCCGCAATGCGCCGTTAATGATCTCGCCATTGTACTCGTAAACGTACGCGCGACACGCGATCGGCGACCTTAGGTCGATCATTCGCCTCACGTACAGCGAACCAGTATTCGCCTGGCGCATCAATGGTCGATCTTCGTCGGCGCTGTTATAGCGCTCAAAATTGTCAAGTAGCGGGATAACACTTTCGTCAACAATTTCGTAAAGCTCTCCGTGCACTGTTCGACCAATCTGATCACGATTTGGCAAAGTAACTCCTGGGTACTGAATAAGATCAAGGAGTGTTCCCGAAAACTCACATGGCCCGACAAATCGTAGCATTGCTGACAACTGAAGTTCATCAAAATCTCGACTTCCGCGCCGCAAGGAACCGTACAAAACTAGGAACTTAATCTTACCTTGAGTGTCAGCCTTCAAGCCCGCACTCTTCTTGTGACTAAAATTGAGCCATCGGCGACCATTGCTGAGCCACCCATCTGTTGTTCGTTCAAGTGCCGCCCAAACATGAAAAGACGACGATTTGTTCGTTCGATCGCTTTCAGTATCGCTCATCTTGGCTGTGTCCTGGTCGCGTGGCTTTGAAGATTGACGAGGTTAGTCGCGGACGGGGAAGTCTCCGCTGGAGGAACGACATAAATCCACGCATCGCGTCCGCGCGCATGGGCCCTAGTCAACGCAGCACTCTCGCTATCATACACGCGAACTCGCCTGCGCAACAGCCGGGAGGCCGATTCATCTCCAGGTTTGTAGTCGTTTTTTTCGTCGAGGGCGGCAAGCGCGGCGGTTTCACTTCCGCCCGCTATAGGAACGAGAACTCCCTCGGAGATGTTGCGAGTCCCCCCATAGGACTCGTCGGGGTCTCGCTGCATGCCTCTCGTCCCGCTCCGCTCAACGAACGATCCGTGGATGAACGCGCGCCGT
The DNA here is from genome assembly GCA_964561925.1 of uncultured Flavobacteriaceae bacterium. GTDB lineage: Bacteria > Pseudomonadota > Alphaproteobacteria > Micropepsales > Micropepsaceae > SZUA-430. The sequence continues at coordinate 11,630 of CAZLRW010000014.1, read as the reverse complement.
GCCCGCGACAAGAGTAGCCCTTGGGGTTTGGGGCGATTGAGTCGCTCCGATGTATCGACAAAGACGAAGTCGGGTTTCGAGACGCCGAGTTCGCGGGCTACCCGCTCAAAACCCAGCAACACGTAGCGCCTTAGTGCAGCTTTTTCGTCGTGAGAGAAAAGGTCAAACCAATACTCGAACAGCGCAATTCGATCTGACTTGCGCATGCGTCCTTGTTCTTCTAACAAAAGAAGCGCCTCGAAATAATTTAGTAGTCCATCAAGTTCGCGAAGTACGATCCGCTCATCCTCGCTAAGAGAAAGGTCACGGTTAGAAGTGCGCTTTATCAAAATTCGTTCGAAGAGCTTGTCATAGTCGTACTCAATCATAGAACGGATCCTATCGAATTGGTGCGACAAGTAGAAGTCTTGAAACAAATTTCGTATCAGCACGACCGCTTCCGAGCGCCTTGAATTAGCATAGACCCAGAGTGCCCAAATTCCCCCGCCAAAGATGCTGACTGCTATGAACAGTTGAGAAACTGCGTTTAGCGAACCCGCGATGGCCTCTATGCTAGCTAGACGCTCCTTGAATTCAAACACCGCAACGAGAGCGACCAGTGGGAGGGAGCCGACGGCCACCAGCACTAGCGACAAGAATAGGATTCGCTTCGCCATCGAGTTCTCCTATGCCAACGCGCTCTCGCGCAGTACCACCTCTGCTGCGGATCGCCACTTTTCGCCCTCCGGCAAGTGGTCGGCAGCGGCTTTCGTCTGGCGAACACTCGTGGGGCCTTGGTCCACTATCTCTAGCAGCACGGCAAGGTGTTTCTGATACCGCCGCCGTCGAAAATAGGGGGCAAGCTCGGTCAGCAACTCGGCGGCGATCGTACTAAGCGGCTCTGCTTGCAGCCTTCCCGAGTGTTCCACGAACGCATGCGCCTGAAATCCATCCTTCTGCGCGCGCCAGAGGTTTTCTCGGATGCAGAGGCTGTCAGTCTGGAGCATCAGGTTCCGCAGCGTCTGATGCGATGGACCGCGCAGGACGACGCGCTCACGCCAAATGCTCGGTCGAGCCCTCGTCTGAGCGAAGTCCGCGATGCACTGAAGCAATGCTGCAATCGCAATCGCGTGCCGCGGGTTTGGGCAAGTGTCCATCACGCGAACTTCCACCGTTGGGAAGCGCACGCTTGGTCTGATCAGCCAATGTGGTTGGACGAGTTCGTTCCCTAGTCGGTTTTCAGCAAGAGCACAAAGGAACGACCTAAAGCGGCGAGGGGTCAAATATGGCGGGAGGCCGCCTGTGCGAACACTGCTGAAGACGGAAATTCTGTAGGACTGAAGGCCTGCATCCTGCCCTCTCCAAAAAGGCGACGAGCTTGAGAACGCCAATAGCAGCGGAGTGAGGGGACGAAGAAGGTTCAGGAGCAGAATCCTACGCCTCATCGAACCGCAACCGATGTGGACGTGAAACCCACAAGTTAGCAGGCGTCGACCATTCTGCGTGAAAAGATCCGGCGTCCGAACATGCGGCAGTTTGTTCTTGCGGTCATACCAATCCGCGCCTGGGTGCGTGCCGCAGTGAAGTGTTGAAATGCCAAACGTCTTGAGGGTTTCAGCGACGCGCCGTCGGTTTGACAGAAACTCCGGTTCAACTTTCGACAAATCCGTCGAATAACCAGTCCGGAGTTCACCCTGACATGCAAAGAACTCCAGTTCGAAGCTGGTCCCAAGCTCCTCACTCAGCCGATCGGCGATTGCGGACGGGAGCTCCTCTATGGGTGCAAGCGTTCGGTCATCGACGAGAAAAAACTCCTCCTCCATTCCCACTGTTGGTCCCCGCATGTTTCCCCCAAAGCGGTCGTCCAATGAAGTTCGCAAGCTGGCTTTGTACTTACCCGTTCCTCTCTTTACCCACGTTCCGCTTATCGCTCATGATCAGTTTCTTGTCGCCTGCAACCACCTTTGCCACTTGCACATGGATGTGCTCCTTCTGCTCGTCAAAACCAGTAATGCTAGGACGAAACTTCTCGGCCCAATAAGCGTTACTTGTCCGAGCGACAAGGCCCCATCCCATAAGCGTGACCACAACGTACACAATAATGGCTTCAGGTGGCATGTCGGCCATTGGCCCATGAGTCGGATCAATCAGCAGCGTAACTAACAGAACGCCAATCACGATCAGCGTTTTCAACCAACGAAAGGTGCCCTCAATAATGCGATACCTAGATTCCACTCGCCAGGCGGTTGCTGTCACGTAACGGTCAAGGTTTTCGTAACGCTTTCCGTGCCAAAGCGCGATTTTGATCCAACCTGCAGACCGGTCCGGCCATGCGCTCGAAAGCATCATGTCATCGTTCGACGCGCGAACCGCATTTATGGACCGATCATGGATATTGGTTAGTTGTTTAAAGAAGTAGTTTGCAAATCTCGTCGCATCGCCTCCGATCGCACTCAGAAATACATACCGAACAGAAAATCGGAGCATCCAAACGACTGCTGAAACAACGACGTACAGACCCAGCAATTGCCATCCAGAGGCATCGGCGTTTCCAAGCGAGAACCATTTCTGAAAGAGACCGACCGTAAAGAGGGACCAAAGCGCAAAAAGGCCGAAGGTGAACAGGCGCATTCGGAGCGCGTCGTAGATGGCCTTGTTCTCATTCCTGTCCGATTCGTCGAAGGTCTGCTTGTCGCCAGGAAATGTTTCGCGCAGGCTCTGCTTAAACTGAGCGGTGAAAGGTGCTACGAAGGCGCCATAACCTCCAAGCTTGGAGTGTTCAATGAGCGCGTCGGCCGCAGCAAGGAGGCCGCGAAACTCGGCGTCCTCGTGCTCGCCAAAGTCAGCGGCGGCATAGGCACCAGACGAATCGTTCCGATTAGATTGACTGGACTCCCCCACGAGGCCCCCCGTGTACCGCACGTTCCGCTGCCGCCGCTCCGTTTCGCGACGCGGGCAGTCGAGTGCGTTTTGCAACGTCAGCAAAGAAATAGCGGATACAAGCCCGAGCGCGGTGACAAAACTAACACGTATGCTGACTTTCGGACCCAGTGTTTTTTTAGCCACGAACGGGACTCGCGCGACAGGAGTATCCCGCAAAGCTCGTTCGCCGGATCTTGCCCGCCGGTCTTGGCCTTGGGTCTTTGCGTTTCGTCTTGGGATTCGATCTTGGCGTTCGGCCTTGGCCCACAATCTGGGATGCGAAGGCGCAAAATCCCCCTCACCCGGGTCGTTGCTTGCGACACAATTGTTCACTTTTAGTTCTTTTACTCTTCAGCGCCTTTGGCTACATTCGGCGCTGATCATTCCTATTCCCCGAACTGCATTCCCCGCTGCACCATGGCCGCGCAGCCAACCAACCGGCCCTCAGGCGCGCTTCGGCGCGACCCAGTTCGCCAACCGGCTTGAGCAGATCACCCACCGCACTCGCCTCACCGATGACGACAGCAATACGGGGACACAATACGGGGACAGGTACAGATTTCCACGCGTCCGCCGGTCCACCCGCTTCCGCACATCCCTACGGCACGGCCTTGCGCCCCCTACCGCTCCTCACCCTTAAAAAACGCCAGCATCGGCTGCGTGTACGCCTGCTGCCAGAAGTGATGCACCAGCCGGCGCCGGCCCGCGTCGCGAACAACGAACGCACCCGCGTCGGGATACCCATGGGCGGCAAGCTGGAGGCGCACTTTCTCGTGGCATGAGAAGTCGTGGATGCCGTCCTTCTCGTGCTGGAACAACTTGAACGGCGGCTTCTTCGCCGGCCTCTGCGTCTCCCACGGCATCTCGTTCGGAGTGGCGCTCGCGCGACAGGCGCCCTCTTCGGTGATCTGCCTCTTCGTCTCGTTGTCGACACCAATGCCGAAGACCGTCCGTCGCGGGCTCAGGCTCGCATCGCACACGCGGTGCCACCCATAGGGATCGCCGCTCGCGGCCGGTGCGAACGCGGTGACCAGGCCGTCGAAATGCGTGGCCGCGCGCACGGTCATAAAGCCGCCCGACGACAAGCCAGTCAGAAAAAGGCCCGTGCCGCTGCCGCGCGGGCGCAGGTTGGGAATCGTCTCGCGCAACAGCCCTCCGATAAACGGCAGATCGATGTTGGCGCGGTTGCGAACCTCATCGTCCCACACCTTGCCGCACGCGCGCCCTTCGCGGTCGCTGACCCGATCGGTGGAGTCGAGCGTGAACACGGCAAAGCCTTGCGCGATCGCCGCCTCGGTGAACGCCACCTGGGTCGCCACGATCTCGTGGCTCGCATGGCACCAGTGATCGGCCGATCCGCCGCCCCCGTGCATCACGATGATCGCGCCGTGCGTCCAACGATCGGCAGGCCCCTTCCAAAGGAACCGCCGGCCCGATGGGTCGATCACGCGCGTCCAACCGGCGTCGATGCACTTTTGCTCCCGCGCGTCGCGCGCGCCATCGTCGGCACGCGCCAACAGCGACGACGCGATCAACGCCAGGGCGACAAGACAAAATCGCAGCATGAAACCCACTCATCTGCGCCGTCTGCATGGGAGCGCGCGGCGAACCCACATCCAACGCGCGCGGCCGGTCGATCCGTCGCGCACCGTCACCCAAGTCTTCGCCTTCTGTCTTCCCCTTAAGTCTTGGCTTTTGGTCTTGCCCGCCGGTCTTGGACGTGAGTCTTCGCGTTTGGTCTTGGGATTTGGTCTTGGCATTCGGTCTTGGCCCCGCAATCTCAGCGCGAAGACGCGAACTGCGTCTTACCGGCGAACCGTTGTTGCCTGCGACAAGTTAGTTCGCGTTTTGTTCTTGACCTCCTCGGCGCTTTCGGCGATATTCGGCGCTTATCTTCCCAAGTGTCGAAATCCGTTCGGCGCCGCTGCAATCTGCACCGCGTGCCAACCCACGCTGCGGGAGGACGAACCCATGCCCTTCTACCACGACGGCCATCGCACCCTTCAGGCGCGCTTCGGCTCGACCCCGCTCGCCGATCGGCTGGAGCAAGTGACTCACCGCACGCGCCTCACCGACGACGACAAGGCGTTCGTCGAAAGCATGGGCTTCTTCTTTCTCGCGACCGCGGACGCCGAAGGCCGTCCCGACTGCTCGCACAAAGGCGGTGCGCCGGGCTTCGTGCGGGTGCTTGCGCCCGATCTCATCGTGTTCCCGGATTTCGACGGCAACGGCATGTTCCGAAGCCTCGGCAATATCGTGGTCAATCCGGCGGTTGCCTTGCTGTTTACAAAGATGGGCGAGGCGCCGAAGCGCCTGCGCATCAACGGCCGTGCGAGCGTCAGTTTCGACGACCCGCTGATCGAGGCGACGCCGGGCGCCCAAGCGATCGTGCGCGTCGCGCCGGAACACGTGTTCCCGAACTGCCCGCGCTACATTCACGACATCGAACACGCGAAAGCCTCGTCCTACACGCCGCAAGCCGGCCAACGGCCGCTCGAACCTGCCTGGAAATCCTTCGACGCCTTCAAAGATGTGGTCCCGCCGCGAAAGCGCTGACGCGCCAAGGCACACGCGAAGCGGCACACATCGTGGCACACCCGACTCTTGTGCCATATGTGCCACTTCATGCCCGTCGTCGGCGAGCGCGAGCGCACATACGCCGCGCGCAGAACACTGGCTACTCGCAGCCCTCGACCTTGCCTTGCTCGACGCCGCCGAATTCGCCGCCGGCGCCGATCGTGATCCGCTCGCCGCCCCTCAGGATCATCTCGCGACCGGTCGCTTTCGACCTGACGACCACTGTCCCGTCGTCGACGCCCACGGTCGTGGCGCCGTCCGCTTTCACGGCGACGCGTACCACGGTCCCGCGCACACCGATCGTGGCCGTCGGCGTCTGCTGGCGCACGCGGTCGCGCGGTATCTGCCCCGACACGAAGCGGAAAAAGCCCTTCGTGTAACGGATCGACTGCTGCCCGCCGCCGCCGGGGCCAGAATAGACGTACTCGTCGACGACCACGTTCGATGCGCCGCCCATGCCCATGCGGCTGCCGTCGCGGAACGTGACTTCCAGCGCGCCGCGCGGGCTCGTCGACAGCAGCGCGCCGCGAAACACGGGCGCGAGCCTGCCCATCTCGAACGGGCGCGCGCCGGGCGGCGCCTGCGTTGCGACCACGCGAACGTTCGTCGCCTGGCCCACCTGCTGTGCGTATGCCGAAGGAATCAAACCGAGTGAGAGAAGCGCGAAAACAAACCCGATCCCGCGCTTCGTCAGTAAGCTGAACATTTGGCCCCCAACTGGCTCATGCCGCTTTCCGAACGTACGGTCTTGCTTTATGCCGCTCGCCGCGAACGCGCAAGAGCGTCCGCCAACGCGTCCCCGGAATGCGAAAGCTGTGCATATGCGCGCGCACGTCGAACCGCGCGGAACAAATCACCGGGGGGTTGCGCGTGCGATCGCGTACCGGAAATGACCGGCAATGCACTGTGCGCGCGTTACTCTCAAAATCGCCGCATGAAACAACCGCGAAGAGAACGAAAAACCTGCCCATGCAGCGCAAGGCTGTTTGCTGTTGCGGGGACAGATTGAACGTGTAGCGTGCATTTCGAAACTTCTAGGCGAAATGGGCGCTGTGGAAGTTTTCTGCGGTCTGTCAGGCGGTGCGTCCGGGAAACGCCATCGCGCGGGGGCAGGTCGCGGTTGGGTAGCAAGGTCTGCGGGGGGAGGCGCGAGAGCGCCTCGCGCGCGGACCGGCATTGGGGATCCGCGCGATGGGACGCACACGCGTCGTTGTCAGACTCACGTCTGTTTTCTGCCTTCTTTCTCTCTCACCGGCTTGGGCAGGCGGTTATGACCGCTGCCTCGAGGTCCGAACGCCGACCACCATCACGACCGATCAGCGCTGCGTGCGCGTCACGAAAAAGGTGACCGGCGACGTCGTCAACAACGCCGCCGTCGGCCGGTCCGACAGCGAGCGCCCCGGGCTTTTCATCGGCGACGGTCGCGGCTTGCTGACAGGCGCGCTCGTCAACAACGGCGTGATCCGCGGCGGCGGCGGCGGTCTGGGCGCGCTCACGCTCGGCCGGAACGCGGACGTGCAAGGCGGCATCCGCAACAACGGCACGATCGTTTCCACCGCCGGCAACGCGATCAACCTGGGCTACAGCGACGACGATGGCGACGATCACCATGACGACGATCACCACCATCACCATGGCGAGTGGTCCTTGGCGCAAGCGGTCGCGCTGACTGGAAACATCACGAACGCGGGGCTGATCGACGGGCGCCTCGACGGCATCGCGGCGCTCTACGGCACGATGTCGGGCCGCCTCATCAACGCGGCGACCGGAACGATCAAAGGCGGCGACAACGCCATCTTCATCGCCGACAGCTTCGCCGCGTGGACGGGCGGGATCGAGAACCAGGGCCTGATCGAAGGCGGCAAGACCGGCATCGTGATCGACGGCGTCCTCTTCAAAGGGGGGCTGCTGAACGCGGCCGGCGCCACGATAAAGGGGCGGAACGGCGACGGCATCGCGGCGGACGCCGAGTGGTGGGGCGACTTCGACAATCGCGGCACGATCGCCGGCACTCGCGACGGCTTTGCCTACGATGGCTCGGTCTTCCGCGGCAACGTTGCGAACACGGGCCTCATCCAAGGCGGCCGCCACGGCATCAGCCTCGCCGCCGTCTTGTTCGAAGGGGCATTCTCGAACGGCGGCACGATCGACGGCGGGGCAACCGGTGTCATGATCAACGTCGGACAATGGGGCACTGCGGTGCGTCCGGTCGACATCACGAACGCCGCAGGCGCCAGTATCACGGGCGGACAGACCGGCCTTTCGCTGACGGCCGGTACCGTCAACGGTGACTTGAAGAACGCCGGAAAAATCACAGGCGCGAGCGGTGGCGGACTTGCGATCGCGGCGACAACCTACAACGGCGACATCGAGAACGCGGGCGAAATCACCGCATCGTCAAACGCTATGCGCGTGACGATAGCCACCCTGAACGGCCAGGTCGCGAACAGCGGCAAGATCAAGGCGACCGCGTCGAACGGCACCGCCGTCAATCTCGCCGTGGGCAACGGCACCACGTTCACGAACGAGGGCGGCGGCCTGATCTTCGGCGACGTGCTGATGAACGGCCCCGGTGCGTACACGTTCCGCGCCCGCGACGGCGGGCTGGAGGGCGACCTCGTCGGCCAAGGCGCCGGCGAGCCGCTGACATTGAACGACCGCTTGATCGTCGAAGGCACGCACCACTTCGTCGAGGGCGAAATCAGGAACTTTCTCTCCTTCGACGTGAATGACGGCGGCGTGGCAATCATGGGCGCGCGCTTCATCGGCGACGCGACGGGGCAGGGCTATGACGGCGCGAACCTCGGCGCGCTCGGCATAAGGGACGGCGGCCGCCTCTATCTCGACGACGACACCGTCTTGAGCGTCAGGACATTCACGCAGGAGGAGGGCGGTGAGCTCACCCTCTATCTGGTCGCGCCGGAGGGAACGCCGGTCGCGGGGCAAGACTACGGACGGATCGACGCGTCGGGGGCGGTGCAGCTCGGCGGAAAACTCTCCGTCGTCCTCGATCCCGCCTCGTTCGGTGGCACGACGAAGACGGACTTCGTCTACGCCGACATCATCAAAGGCGCCTCGTTCACCGGCGAGTTCGACGAAACGGCGGTTGAAGGGTCGACCTATTTCTTCAAACTCGCGCTCACTTATGGCGCCACGTCCGTGAACCTGAACGTCACACGCACGCCGTTCGACCAGACATTCTGCGCCCAGCATCTGTCCGAGAACAGCGCAAACCTGGGCGCGGCAATCGAAGCCGCGTTCCGCGCCGGTGGCTTCACCCCGCAGCAGATCGAACTTTTCAATTTCCTCGGCCAGTTGAGGGACGTCTGCAGCGCGTACTTCGACTTGGGCGGTGCGATCCTGGGCGACATCAACGCGATCACCGTCGAGACGGCTGGCCCCTGGAAGAGCGCGGTCAACGACCGCGTGAACGCCAGCGGCGCGACGTCGTGCATCGTTGCGGGGCTTGGCGACTGCCTCACCCGCTATGCTGCGAACGGCGCCACAGCGGTGCAGTCGGACGCGGAAGACCCCTTCGCCTGGCTCGACACCGGCGTTCGTCCCGAAGGTCAGTTCTCCGTTTGGGGCCGGATCCTGGGCGTCCAAGGCGACAACCACGCAAGCGGCGGCGCGATCGGATCGGACTTCACGGTGACCGGGCTGATCGGCGGCGCGGACTATGTCATCACGAACCGCTTCATCGCCGGCGTGGCCGTGCAATGGACCACGACCGACGTGGACTTCAAGCACCGCAGCGACACCGCCGACATCCAGAGCTTCGAGGTCGGCGGTTATTTCTCCTACGGCGATGTCGAGTTCTGCATCAACGGCAACGCCAGCATCATCTTCCACGACTTCGACACCTATCGCTTTCCGTTCGGCGCCGCCGCCCAAGCGTCGTATGAGGGCCGAACGATTTCGGCCTATCTCGAAGCAGGCAAGGTCTTCGAACTCGACCGCGTTCGGATCGAGCCGGTGGCGGCGGTGAGCTTTGCCGCGCTCGACACCGATCCCTACGCCGAAACTGGAACCGCGGGCGGCAATCTTCTGATCGTGCAAGGCGCCTCGCATCAATCGCTGAAGAGCATCGCAGGCGCGCGCTTCGCCTATGTCTTTCATTTGGACAGCGGCCGGAAGATCGTGCCCGAGGGGCGTCTGTTCTGGGCGCACGAATTCTTGGATGATCGATCCGAATTCGAGGCTGCGCTGACGAGCCTGCCGAACAATCCGTTCCGCGTGTTCGGCCAACGCTACGCGCGCGACAGCTTGTTGGCGGGCGTGGGGCTCAATGTGCCTCTTAGCCCGTGGGCGGCCGTGTATGTCGACTACGATGCTTCGCTCAGCCCCGATCAAACGGTGCAGGCGGTGTCGCTCGGCGCGCGGCTGTCGTGGTAACGGGCTCGCGGACTCGTGGGCGATAATCCACATCGACCGGCGACGACCACGCGCGCCGCTCCATGGCGCGACTCCCGAGCTGATTGCCGGACAGCGCAGGACAGCCGAAGCCGGACAGGGCACCCCTGTCCGACATGTCCGTCATCGCGCCCGCGAAAATCGGCCATTTTCCCCATGCCCGGCCATCTTGGCGCGTTGACTTGGGGGAAAGCGGCGGGCCACGATGACGCCAACGCTGAAGGCCCGCCGCGACGGCCACGCCCTCAACGGCCATGCATTCGACCCTTTGCGGAAGAGAGCCGGGCTCAATCTCGTCCGGCCGCCGAAGGAGCAACCGCCCTGGAATCTCTCAGGCACCCGGGACCGCAAAGGCGATGACAGTCTGGAAAGCGAGCGCCGGTTTTTAGCGTTCCACCGACGGGGTAGGCGGGGTCTCCCGCGAAATCTCTCAGGTCCTCATGACAGACAGGGGCAGTGATCTGCAAAGGCGCAGGTCGCTCGCGAACCTGTTTGAGAGAGACTTGATGATACACAAATCGCAACCAACGCAGCCTGGAACCGCGGGCGTCCCGCCCGCTCTTTGCGGCAGCTCAACCGCGCCAAGGGCGGGCAAGATGCCCGCGGTCCCAGGCTGCGCTGGGTCGCGCCCATGACCGAAGCCCTCAAACGCACGCCGCTCTACGCCCTCAACGCCGAGCTCGGCGGCAAGATGGTGCCGTTCGCCGGCTACGACATGCCGGTGCAGTTCCCCGCCGGCATCTTGAAGGAACACCTGCACACGCGCGCCGCCGCGGGCCTCTTCGACGTCTCGCATATGGGCCAGGCGTGGCTCCACCTCGATGGTAAGGGCGCCCACGACGACATCGCGGCACTGCTCGAAACGCTCACCCCCGGTGAGATCAAGGGCCTGAAGCCCGGTCAGATTCGCTACACGCTCCTCCTGAACGACGAAGGCGGCATCCGCGACGACTTCATGGTCAGCCGCCCGCTTGAGCCCGACAAAGCGAGGACACTGTTCCTCGTCGTCAACGCCGCGACGAAGGACGCCGACTTCGCCCATATCGCCGCAAAGCTGAAGGGCAAAGCGCGCCTCGAACGCCTCGAAGACCGCGCCCTCATCGCACTGCAGGGCCCAAAGGCCGCAGCCGTTCTGGACCGCATCGTCCCGGGCGTCGCCGCGATGAGCTTCATGACGATCGCGACGTTCGCGTGGGAGCGCGCGGACCTCTTCGTCTCGCGCTCCGGCTACACGGGCGAGGACGGCTACGAAATCTCCGTACCAGGCGCGCTCGCCACCGCTTTCGCCCGCGTCCTGCTCGCGCAAAGCGACGTCGCCCCGATCGGCCTCGGCGCGCGCGACAGCTTGCGCCTCGAAGCCGGCCTCTGCCTCTACGGCCACGACATCGACGAAACGACGACGCCCGTCGAAGCGAACCTCACTTGGGCGATCGGCAAGCGCCGCAAGCTGGAGAAGGGTTTTCCGGGCGCCGACAAGATCATCGATCAACTCTTCAACGGCACGAAACGTGTGCGCGTCGGCATCAAACCCGAAGGCCGCGCCCCCGCACGCGAAGGCACCGAAATCGTCGACGCGAACGGCGCCCCCGCGGGCCGCATCACCTCCGGCGGCTTCGGCCCCAGCGTGAACGGCCCGATCGCCATGGGCTACGTCCGCGCCGATTTGGCGACGGATGGCACACCATTGGGCCTCATCGTCCGCGGCCAAAAACTCGCCGCCCGCGTCGTGCTCATGCCGT
>CAZLRW010000013.1:46612-53868 GCA_964561925.1 uncultured Flavobacteriaceae bacterium | reverse complement strand
ACGCCGACGAAATGCGGGCGGCAGGCGACGGAGGAGAATGTGAGTTTGAATTGCTGCGCGACGACGATGGCGCGGGTGAGCGCCTTGCCGTTTTCGCTCGCGCCCGCCTTCTTCATCAGACGGATCGCGTAGGGAACGAGCGGCTCGTTGCCCGGGCGGATCAGACCCACCATGTGCAAGAGCGAGGCGACCGCGCGCACCGTGTAGGCGCCGCGCGAGAAGCCGAACAGGAAGACCTTGTCGCCCTTCTCGAAGTGGTTCATCAGAAAGACGTAGGCGTCGCGGATGTCGTTCGTGAGGCCGTAGCCGAACGCGAAGCCCGCCATCCGCGTCCACCAGCGCGAAAAGCCGGTAAGCGCGCCCGCCGTTTCCTGCGTGCCGAGGCCCGGGTGGTAATATGTCACCTGAACTTTCGGATCGTGGACCAGCGTCTGGTAGAGCTTGACCACGTTCGTGCGGTCGCCGTCGAACTCGTTCGACGTGCCGTCGCAACAGATGACAATGTTCTTCGGCATGGGACCCCGCGCCCCGCGAGCGATTCGCTTGCGGCGCAGCGTGTCACGGGGGCGTGCGATCGGCCAAACGTAGCGGCGCTCAAGCCGTGGGTCGGCGATTTGAACGGTGTTCAGAGCGATGCCTGCGGGCATTGCGACCGTGGCCTTGCTGGGCCACTGTCGCGGGATGGATGCGGCGGCGATCCTTCGAAGTCTCGATCTTGTGGCCGAGCACGGCGATCCGGCGGCGGCGGTCTATCGGCGCCTATTCGCGGCTTATCCGTCCATGGAGGCCTTGTTCGTGCGCGATGTCGACGGCGGCGTGCGCGGGAACATGCTGGCCGAGGCGGTGAGCGCGATCATCGACTTCGTGGGGACGAACGTTTACGGCGCCAACCTGATGAAGATCGAAGTCGTCAACCACGAGAATCTGGGCGTGCCGCGCGACGTTTTTCCGGCGTTCTTCCTCGCGATGCGCGATACGTTCGCCGAGACTTTGGGCAGCGCCTGGACGAAGGAGATCGACACCGCGTGGTGCGATCTCCTTCGACGGATTGATTCTGTTTTGGCCGAGCGTTAGTCGCCGTCGTAGCAGCAGCCGGTCGCGAAGACGCCGCCCTGGACGTTGCAGTCCGAGCGCTTGCAGCCGTGATGGCCGGGCTTCTTGCGGCCCCAGGGCTTCGTCGCGTCGTTGATGGCGATCGCCAGCTCGTTGAACTTTGCGTGGCTGTCGGTCCATGCCTTGCGGCTGTCGGCGCAACGGGTTTCGTCGAAGCGGTTCTGCTCCATGCACAAATTGTAGGAGTTGCAGTTCGCCGTGACGAAGCGATAGCTGGCCTCGACCTCGCCGGAGTAGGCTTTCAGCTTTTCCTGCAGGATCGTGTAGCGCTGCTCTTCCGTGCGCTCGTAGTGGCGCGGGTACAGGTTGTTCGCGGCCGAGATCGAGTTGACCATCGCCTTGCGTTCTTCGGCGAGCGCATTGATCTCGCACGCTTGCTTGGCGATGAGCACACCGCGCGGCGCGGACGGTACGTTCACGCAGCCGATGAGTACGCCGGCGGCGAGAATGGCGGCAACGATCATCTTCACGTTCATACTCGGTACTCCTCAACCTCTCTGTCGCGACGCAAGAGCGTCAGCGGATGTCCTTCGTCGGCGGGCAACCCGTGCCGATGTTCAACAACTTGTTCTCGTAGACGTTCGTCGGGTCGCCCTTGCTCGGTATCAACTGCTCCCGTTCGATCTTTTCCCAGCGGGCAAGCGCCGTCTTCGGCGGCGGCACCGAGTTCGGGCCGTAGCGCTTCCACAAGGCCGTCGCGATCGGATGCTTCTGGTGGACCGCTTCGCGCAGGTATTGATCGGCCTGCTCGGGGCTGCGCGGGATCTGGCAGAGCCGGTAGCTCTTCAGCACCACGCCGCTGCCGTACAGCACCGATAGATTGAACGTCGCATCCGCGTAGCCGCGCTGAGAGGCCGTGCGCAGCCACTCGAGCGCGATGTCGATGTTCTGTTCGACGCCGAGGCCGGTCGCGTACATGATCCCGAGCGCGTTCTGCGAGGCGAGATCGCGCGCCGTTTCTCCCGCGTTGCAGAGCAGATAGACCGTCTGCATCGGGGTCAGCGAATCGGTTTCGTCGAATTCCATTTCGCGCTGGAATTTGCGGATCGAGGCGCGGGTGACGATCGAAAGACCGCCGTCGATCGGCCCGTCGTAGTGGCCGAGCGCGTGCAACGCCTTCTGGACGACCTTCATGTGGATCAGGTCGCCGCTGCGCGCTTTGTAGTCGCGCGAGATCGCCTTCAAGCTCTCCGGCGTGAAGTTGCAGGTCAGCATCCGTGTCTGCAGGCGCTTCTGCGCCGTGATCGCGGCCTGCGATCCGGTGGCGCGGCCCGCCTGAATTGCATCCATCCAATAGAGCTGGGCCGATTTCAGGTCGCCCTGGGCGAGCGCCGCGTCGCCAAGGTTCAGCTTGCTGCGTGCCAGCGCGGCCGCGCCCTTCGATTTCTCGCGGTTGATGCAAGCCGCATCGTCGGCTTCGCAGGGTTCGTCTTCAAAGAGACCGCTACCCAGGTCATGTCCCGGCGCGTCGTCGGGGGGCGGCGCGGGGCCGGTGTCGGATGTCGGGAAGCCTTCGCAAAGCATCGGCTCGGCCGCCAGCATCGTCCGCGCCTGGGCCTCGAAGACGGCGACCTGTTCGGGCGAATAATCTTCGTACTCCGCGATCGCGAGCAGCCAGTCCTTGGCGCGGGTCGCTTGTTGCGTGTCGCAATACTTCGCGATCGAGAAGCTGACGAAGGCCTGCCCTTTGTCGGCGATCACGAAGTCGTTCGGTTTGCAGAACGGCACAGTGAGTTTCGCGATCTGCGCAATCTCGTAGACCTCGCCGCCAAGCTGCGTGATGCCAAGGCGGTAGAAACCCAGCTTGCCCTCTTTGCGACTGCGCTCGATGAAGCGCTGGCGGGCGACGCCGACCTCGACCTGGCTCAAGCTTACGCGGTCGCGGCGCCAACGCGCTTCAAGCGAGCCGTCCGCGGCGCGAACGCTTTCGGCCACGTAATACGAGATGCGCGCGGCTGCAGCCGACGTCGCATTCTGCACACCGGTGCCGAACGTGTTGGGGCCGCCGCCGAATGCAGGCGGTACCATGCCGCCCGGCGGGATCGCCGGTTGGTATCCCGAACCGCCTCCGAGCGGCGGCTCTGCCTGCGATGCCGGGCCATAGGCAACCGGCGCTCCGACCGGCGAAGAGCACCACGGCGGTTCGCCGGTCCAGGCGACTTCGTCGGGAACCGGGCCGGGATCGTTGCGGAAAATCCACCAGGCACCTGCGCCGATCACCAACAACAACGTCATGATGATCGCGGGGTATGCGAGATACAGCACCACGAACAGCCGAAAGCGCTCGCGCGCCTTTACATCGGCTTCATTCTCGATTTGGCGGCGCATGTTCTCCGTACCCTGACACGTTGGGCATGAGGCACTTGCACCGTCGCCGTGCGCGTGGGTCATGAGTCAGACCACTTCGCCCGGCACGCGAACCAATTCGGCAGTGCGCATCCTCTAGCCCCCCAAACACCGGCGCGTCCGCCGGTGTGACTTGCCTTGAAGGTCAGGATCGTCCCCCCGGACTCCTGGCAGGCCAGTCACAATCTATTCTTCGGAGGCTGAGCATAGGCCGTCAACCTTCGGCTGTGTTCGGGTCACGGTTCCATCAATGGTAGTTGCATGCATGCCACCCAAACTTGGGTGTTCGGGACGCGGCGGGTGTCAGATGAGCGGTCATGCGCCCACATCGATGAATCGTCAGCGCGGGATTCGTGCGCAGATTGTGCGCCGTGGGCGCGGTGTCAGTTGACTTGACATCCTGGCGCCATGATTGGGTGTGATGATCAACACTATTGTCGAACCAAGTGACGGAGGCGGCGAAGTTCCATGGCACAGAGTTCCGGAGGCGGGGGCGGGTTCCTGTGGTTCCTGATCGGGATCGGTGTCGGCGTTGCAGGCACGATCTATGGACCGGGGCTCTATCAGCAATATGCCAATCGTCCGGCCGGCGAAGTGCGCATGGAGATCGAACCGCAATACACGCCCGGTGTTTGGACGCGCCGCGTACGCTTCGACATCGAGTACAGCGCCAAGAAGGAGAACGGGCAGAATTGGGATTGGCCGATGACGGCGCCCGAACTCCAACTCTGCGTTCGCGAAGGTAGCGAGTATCGCAAGTGCTACGGGCCGCTCGATCCCGAAGTCGGTCCGTGTCAGGGCAAGTACCGGTGCACCACCGGCGTCATTCCGGTTCCCGCCGTCGCGTTCGCGATCGAACTCAACGAATGGGACGACTACAACAAGCCCGATCCGATCGGCAGCGTCGATTGCGACGTGGGCCAGACCTGCAAGTTCCCGCTCGGCGTGGTCGTCGTGCGCGATGCGGGTGCTGCGCCGCAGAGCTGACATTGCCGCGCGTCGAGAACGAATCGGATTTGAACGACGTTCAAGGTCTTAACAAATCGTTACTTCGAATCCGTCTGCCACACCGGGCGTGCAGAGCATCGCGAAACGTGACGCTCTGAATTGACGCTTGCGCGCGGTCGCGCGCAGGTTGGCTTCATGAACGGGGATTCGCGGAGCAAGGGGGATGTGCTCGCGCGAAACGGACGTGCGCTTGGCGCCGCCGTTTCGTCGGCTGCGCTTATGCTCGGCGGCTGCGCGGTTTCGTTCGAAGCGAGCGATGGGCGGCGCGACGTCGTGGGGCTCTTTTCCTTCGAGCGCGAAACGGCCGCCGCCAATCCAGCGACGGGCGACGTCCGTCACTTCCGCTTCTACGGCATGTGGCTGGACGATGCGTTCCGCGGTACGGCGGCTGCGATCGGCGAAGTCCGCTTCAGCGTCGCCGATCTCAGGAACCAATGGCCGGACGCGGACGATGCGATCGACGCCGACGAAGCGGACGATTGCGGCGAGGGGTTTTGGTTTCATGTCTGCAGCCTGCCTTCGCCCGACGCCGCGCGCGCAGGTCAGGTGAGCGACATCGCGGTCGCAGGTCTTTCGCTCGGCCTCGGTACCGACGACCGGCACTTCGCTCTCGGCTACCACCGGCGCGTGCTGATCGAAGTCACACATCAGAATGCGCTGGTCGCTTGGCCGGCGGACTTTTCCGTGCGGGATCTTCTGCGCGGTTCCATCAACGGTTAGATCGAGGGACGCCATGACGTCGAGATTGCTTGTCGCGCTTGTCGGTGCGGGCCTTGTGGCCGGTTGCGCGGATCCGAATGCGGTGTTCGTCGAGACGGCGGGCGGAATCTCGATCGGCGCAGAGCCCAGGGACGCGCGCGTGCAAATGGGTTTCAAGCGGCGCGAACGTTACGTCGCGCCCGCCTATACCCAGACGGGGGCCGTGCCGCCGGTGATCGCCGGGTTCGTGGCCGGCGGCGACGTGTTCGCGCCCGAAATCAACCAAACGCTCGCCACCGGCTCTGCCGCGATGTATCTCGCGGGCAAGAAGAGTTTGAGCCTGAAGGATCTGCAGGAGCAGATCTGCGGCATCGAGACCGAACCGCAGCGGAGCGAGTGCTTGAGTGCGATCGCCGCGCAGTGGACGCGCTACCGGGAAAAGATGATGTGCGAGGCCAATCTCGGCTGCTCGGGCGAACGGCGGCTTGCGGTTGTCGGAACGCAGACGGATTGGGGCTTGCGCGTCGAGTCCGGCGTCACCACGCAAAACTGGCCGCAGCTGCATTTCGGTTATCAGCGGCGCGAGATGACCTACTTCCCGGTGCAGAGCGAGATGGATCCGAACGATCCTCAGGGGGGTGACCACTTCCCCTCCGCGCTCGCGATGGTTTCGACGGGTTACAACGTGCCGACGACGCGCATGGGGGCGAACGGCGGCGCGCCCAATCCCGATTTCGGGACGGCGCAGATGATCGCGACCGGGGCGGCGGCCGACCAACTTGCCGAGCGGGTCGAGATCGGCAATGCGGTGCGCGGGCAGATGCAGGCGGCCGCGAATCTGAGCGAGGCCAGACTGCGCAGCGCCGCCTCGCAGGCCTCGACGGTTGCCGCGCAACAGCAGGCGGCGTCGGCGGAGCAGGAAAAGCAAGCCGCCGAAACGCGGGCTGCGGCCGCGGTCGCGACGGCGGAAGCGGCGACAGCGACGGCGAATGCCGAGCGCGCACGTCTCGACCTTGCGGTTTCGCAGGTGGAAACCGAGGTCGCGGCGCTAATGCGCAATCTGGGTGTCGGCGAGGCGGCCGACGGGGCGAAGGTTCGCGACAAGTCGGCCAACGCGATCGAACGCGTGAACACAGAAGTCATGACGTTGGGCGGCGAAACGCTCGACGCGCATGCGACCGTCGGTCAGCTGCGCCAGCGGCTGACGGGCGACGCGCCGCTGCGCGGTGCGCTGTTGAACAACGCGGGCGTCGACGTCACGGGATAGCGCTGTCGTGCGCGAGGCGGCGAACCGCCTCACGACACTTTCGTCAAGCCGCGCGCTTCGCCGCGACGTTCTTTGCGGCGTTGATCCATTTCTCGATCTCGTCGCGTGCGGGCGGGTTTGCGTCGCGCAGCGTGCGCTGCCCGTCGGAGGTTTCGCAGAACTCCTCGATCATGTTGACGAGCATGTCGGCGCCGGCGTTTGCGAGGTCGTCCGCATCGCGCACGCCGACGGCCACGATGAGTTGGGCGGCAAGGCTCGAGAGGCCCGGCACGGTGCACGCGAGTTCGGCTTGTGCTTGCCAGTCGCGAATGACGTTGGCCGAGATGTGCTTGAACTTGATCTGCGCGGCGGCGCCGTCCGGCGAGGCTTGGATCAGGTCTTTGACGGTACGGATGCCGGCTACGCCGAGTCGGCTTGCCGTCTTCGCGCCGATCGAGGGGGCGTCTTCGACAGGTGCGTCATAGCTGAGGCGTGGGCGCGAACCCTGAGCCGGTGCCGATGCCTTGGGGGCGACGGCGGGGGCGGCAACCTTGGTGGGCGGTGGCGGTGGTGCGGTCTTTGTCTTCGGGGCAACGGCCGCCTTCGGCTTTTCGGCGCGCAGCTTCTTGCGCGAGCGTGCGGGCGTGCCGGTGCCGTGGGCCGTGCCGATCTCGCGCGGCCATTGGGCGTCGAGCGTCGACAGCGGCTTCTTCAACACTTCCGCCGCGTGGAGTTCGCGCACCGTGCGGTCGTCGTCGGACAGCGTTGCGCGAAGTTTGCCGGTCTTGCGAAATTCTTCGTACATGCGGGCGACGAGCATACGTTCGCCGGCGTCGGCGATGCG
>CAZLRW010000013.1:0-46512 GCA_964561925.1 uncultured Flavobacteriaceae bacterium | reverse complement strand
GAAATTCTTCGTACATGCGGGCGACGAGCATACGTTCGCCGGCGTCGGCGATGCGTTTCAACACGGCATTGAGCGGCATTTTCATCGCCGTGAAGAACGTGTCGAGCGCGAGGCCCACCTTCGGCGGCGCGACCGCGCTCTCGGCGAAGGCGCGTTCGAGCACGCGGGCAAGCAGGATCGTGGCGTGGCCGATCAGCTTGGCGGTTGTGTCCTTCAGTTCCTGGTCGAGGCCGGCTTCGGGGCGCTTGGTTGCGGCCGCAAAGTCGAAATGGTCGACGACCTTCTCGTAGTGCTGGTTTGCGAAACGCGCACCGGCCCGAATCGTTTGTTCGAGCCAATCGGTGCCCGGCGAGATCGCGACGTCGCCATAACCGCCGAGATCTTGCACCAGGATGCGTTGCAATTCGGCATAGCTCTTCGAAAAACTCCACTCGACCGCGCGGTGGATGACGTTCTCCTCCTCGGTTTGGCCGGTGTGGAGCGGCTGGATCGGGTCGACGATGTAGTGGCTCATGACGCCGGCGCAGTAGGCGGCGTGGCTCCAGTCCTTCGTTTGAAGCGCGCGCACCGTGCGGCGGTACCACTCGCGCGCCGCCATCGGGGCACCTCCCCAGTCGCCGTCGCGCGGGTGAAGAACGTGGTTCTTGAAGTCTTTGAAGACGTCGTCGGGCGCCTTTGCGCCTTCAAGGTAGGCCGCGTGGTGATGCAGAAAGAGGTTGTGCCAAAGTTCGGCGTCCTTGCCCTTCAGATGCGAGAGCGCGTCGACGGCCAAACGGTGGTGGTTCGAACGGCAGACGGAATTCTTCACCAGGCGGAAAAGCAGACTCATGAAACGGCCCCCAGAATCAAAGGATTGATGCTGGTTTGGGCCGGTTAACGAGTCATTAAGGAGTGTGGCGTCGCGTGACGTCTCCCGATGAGTGAGACGCAGCGTCTCGTTCGCGCAACGGTCAGCTCCTTTTGCTGCAATACGCTTCGAGACGATAACCGTCGGGATCGACGACGAACGCGGCGTAGTAGTTCTCGCCGTAGTCCGCGCGCAAGCCCGGCTTGCCGTTGTCCTTGCCGCCGGCGGCAAGTGCGGCTTTGTGAAAGGCGTCGACGCTCTTGCGTGTTGGGGCGTCGAAGCAAAAATGCAGACCGGACTCCATGTCGGCGGGAGCGGGCTTTGCGCTCTTGCCGATCCAGAGGAAGGGTGCGTCGCCGCCGTAACCCAACGAGTCCGCCCCGTCGCTCAAGCATTTGTAGCCGAGCGGTTTCAGCGCTTCGTCGTAGAACTTCTTCGCTTTGGCGATGTTGCGCACGCCGATCGATACGTGATTCAGCACTTGGCCGGTCTCCTCGCGGTTTCGTGCGAGGATGATGGCGGCGGATGCTTGGGCGGACTTGGGGAAAGTTGCTATCTTTCTCGTATGAAGAACAACGGGCACGGGCGGGTTGAAGGTTTCCCAACGATTTCGTCGCGAGCGATCGCGGCCGGGCGCGGCTGGGACATTCGGGACGTCATCTGCCGCGCGGGTCCGAACGATGCGCCGTACGAGGAACGCCATGCCCGCGTATCGATCTCGGCGGTGGTCGCGGGCTCGTTTCAGTACAGCTGCGACACGGGTGCGGCGCTTCTTTATCCCGGGTCGCTGATGCTCGGGAACGCGGGGACGTGTTTCGAGTGCGGCCACCAGCACGGCCACGGCGACCGGTGCATTGCCGTGCATCTCGACCGCGCCTTGTTCGAGGAAGTTGCCGCGAGTGCGGCTGGCTCAGCGCGATTTCGTTTCTCCAATCCCATGCTGCCCGCAATGGAGCCGTTGCTTCCGGCGCTCGTCGAGATCGAGGCGTTGAGCGAGGCGGCAAAGCCTATGGCTGCGGAAACGCTCGTGATGCAGCTCGCGGCGCGTGTCAGTGCCGCTGCATCGGGCGCGTGCGTAAGGCGTCAGCAGCCGGGACGCGGCGACGAGCGGCGGATCAGCGCAGTGCTTCGCTACGTCGAAGCGCATGCCGACGAGGCGCTCGACATCGACGTGTTGGCCCGGCTGGCGGCGATGAGCAAGTTCCATTTCTTGCGCACGTTCCGCCGCGTCGTCGGCGTCACGCCGTACCGGTTTCTGCTGGGCACACGGCTGCGCTGCGCGGCGATCAGACTCGTCACGACCCGCGATCCGGTTGCCGCCGTCGCGTATGACGCGGGGTTCGGCGATCTTTCGACGTTCAACAACCGGTTCCGCAGCGTGTTCGGCGCGGCGCCGACGCGGTTCCGCCGGGCAGCAGCCGGTTGAGTATTTTATCCGGGTGATATTGACGTCCTTATTTTACCCGGATAAAACAGCGGCATGAGCGACTTGCATTCTAAGCCTTGCACCGTGTTCGACGGTTCCCGGCGTCTTGCTTCGGGGCCGCTGGCCGACGTTGCGCCCGTCTTCAAGAAGGCTCTCGAGAAGGGCTCGACGCACGTCTTCCTGTTCGACGATGCGAGCGGACGCGCGTTCGATATCGACATTCGCGGCGATGTCGCCGACGTCTTGGCGCGGCTGAACCGACCCACGCGCGGGGAGGAGCGCGGACCCGGACGGCCCAAGCTCGGCGTCGTGGCGCGCGAGGTGACGCTTCTTCCCAAGCAATGGGAGTGGCTTGCGGCACAGCCGGGCGGCGCGTCCATCACGCTGCGCAAGCTTGTCGACGAGGCCCGGCGAAGCGCGAAAGCGCGGGTGCGTGCGGCGCGCGATGCGGCCTATCACTTCATGTCGGCGATGGCGGGCGATCGCGTAGGCTTCGAGGAGGCGGTGCGCGCGCTCTACGCCGACGACCGCGGCCGCTTTGCAAGCCTCACCGGCCCCTGGCCGAAGGATATTCGCGAGCACGCAGCGCGGCTTGCGTTCGGCGACGGCGCGTGAGCGAGCCTCAATCAAGACGCTTTTCGAAGAAGACGCTGCGTTCGATCGTGTGCGGCGGCAACGAGCGGTAGTGGCCGAAGGCGGCACAGCGTCTAAAGCCGGCACGTTCGTAGAGGCGCATCGCGGGATGAAGTTCGTCGCCGGTCTCGAGCATCAGGCGCGCGTAGCCCTTGGTGCGCGCTTCGCGCTCGAGACGCGCAAGAACGAGTGCGGCGATGCCGCGTCCGCGCAAGGCTTTGCGCACATACATGCGCTTGATCTCGGCGTAGCCGTCGTCGAAGGCGACGCCGCCGCAGCCTGCGGCGACGCCGTCGGTCTTCGCGATGAAGAACGCGATGTGGGGCTGAAAGATCTTGTCGAGGCTCAGTCCGTGGCGTTGATGAGGTTCATAGCCCTCGCTGAGTTCGGCTTCGAGTTCCTCGACGAGCGCGCGGGCGTCGTCGGTCGGCGCGGTGGTGTGTTCGAGCACGAGGTTCATGGCACAAAGGATTATCATGCGCGGGGGACACGTTGACCGGCGGCAGTGCCGTTTCCGTTCCAGCGTGTGGCCTCGGATACGCTGGATCGCAATGCACCTTGTGGTTGATGATTGCGCGCCAGAGTGGTTACCGGTGGACGGGGCGTCTCACATTAAGGACGCTTGTGTTGCTTAGGTGACTTCCGGCGTGGGTCTGGCAGGGTGTTTAGTGCGGTGTCTTGAGGCGGCGTGCTGGGTCGCTTGCCTTGGGGTTTTGGGGTCTTTCACGTGGACGTTTGGGTCGTCCTCTCGCTGATCGCCGACGCGCTTGGGCGCGTTCAGGACGCACTGGCTCTCGCGATGGGGCCGGCGTGGCCGGCGTATGCGCTCGCAGGCGCGTGCGTGCTGGCATCCGGCGTGCTGCTGTTGCTTGCGATGGTGCGACGCGCACCGGCCGAGCCTCGCGCGGCGCCGGAGCCCATCGCGCCTCACGCGGCGATGCACGCCGCGGCGAAACCACCAAAGCGGCGTGCGAGCGAACCGGCGCTGCCGCAGCCGCATGTGCTTGTGCAGACCGCATTCGACGAAAGCGAGCTCATGTCGGAGCAAGCCGGCGACGATGCCGTCTGGCAGGAACCGCCTCCACCGCCCCGTTCTCGTTTGCCGGCGGCGCGCTTCACCGAGACGCGCTATGCTTCAGAGCCGCGCGAGCAACTGTCGCGGCAGCGTGCGCTGCCCGCACCGCCGCGCGAATTTCAAGCGCCGGCGCCTCGCGCACGCGGCACACAGAACGCTCTCGTGCCGGTGAACTCGTTCAGCCCGGAGACGGCTGTTCCTTTGGCTGCGCGCCCGACGGTTCCACCGCCGCCGAAAAAGTGGTGGAGCCGCGGGAAGAGCGCCGACGAGGCGTTCGCCGATCATGCGCGCGGCACTTACGTGACGGAAGCGATGCCGCAGGTGAGCATGGCCGGCCTGCCGTCGACACTGGACTCGCCGGCGCTGACGATGGCGGGATCGGCGCGGGAGATTCTAGGGCGGCTCGAAGCCAAACGCGGTTCGCGCGTAATCGCGATCGTTCATCGCGAGAACTCGAAGCGGAATTGGCTGGACGTCATCGATCTCGAGGACGCGCTGACCGCCATCCGCAAGGCACCGAAGAACAAGCCGCTCGACATCATTCTGCATTCGGCGGGCGGACTCATTCGGGCGTCGCAGCAGATCGCACGGGCGATCCGGGCGCATCCCGGCAAGACTACCGTATTCATTCCGTACTACGCGTTGGGTTCGACGACGTTCATGGCGTTTGCGGCGGACGAAATCGTGATGAGCGCGCATGCGGCGCTCTCGCCGGTCGATCCGTTCGTCGGTGCGGGGCCCGCGTCGTCGGTGCTGCATGCGGTGAAGGGCAAACCCATCGAGCGTATCGAGGACGAGACGATCATTTCGGCCGACATCGCCAAGAAGATGCTCGACGAAGCGCGGCGGTTGACCTGCGAGTTGATGGATCACGGGCGCGATCATGCGGGGGCGTGCAGGCTCTCCGACGAATTGGTGTCCGGCAAGTGGTCGCGCGACCGGGCGATCACGCCCGCGATCGCGAAGGAACTGGGCCTCAACGTTTCGATGCAGATACCGAACGACGTCTATGAACTCGTTCGTTCCTGCCGGCGTGCGGGCGAGCACGAAACCAGCGTCACCTATCTCGACGACGGCGAGCGTGACGACCGCCGCGGCGAGGGCTATCGCGAGCGCACGCGCTATGCGGGACCGGTGGGCGTGCTGGACAGCGGCGTCGCCGCCTTCGCCGAACGCGAGCGGCTGCCGGTGGCGTTTCCCGACTATCGAAAGTCGCGTTCCGTATGGCTTGCGCATGCGGGCGTGCAGGTGCCGGCGGCGTCAGCCGATCGTGCCGAGGCGCTGATCCGGCGCATCGAAGAGGTGCGCGGTTCGCGCGTCATCTGCGTGATCCATGGCGAGAACATGGAGAACGATCAGTTCAACTTCACCGACCTCGAAGACGTGCTCTCGGCGCTGGTTGCGGGCGATCCGCTCAGGCCGCTCGACATCATCCTGCACACGCAGGGCGGCAACTCGTTCGCCGGCCGGCAGATCGCGCGGGCGATCAAGACCCACCGGGCCCGCAAGACGGTGTTCGTGCCCTACTTCGCTATGTCCGCCGGCACCCGCGTGGCGCTTTCGGCGGATCAGATCGTCATGGGCGCGCACGCGACCTTGGGGCCGATCGACACGCAGCTTTACGGTTGGCCTTCGCCGTCGATCCTGCAACTCTTGAACGTCAAACCGCACGAGGCGATTTCGGACGAATTCCTGATCCTCGCCGAAGAGGCGCGCAAGATCATGGCCGAGGGGCGGGCGACGGCGTGCGATCTGCTGCAAGGAACATATTCCGTCGACGGATCGTGCGCGATCGCCGACGAAATGATCGGCGGGCGGTGGAGCCACGGCTTCCCGATCATGGCGAATACCGCCAAGGCTCTCGGGCTGAACGTTTCAACCGACATGCCTGAGATATTCTACGATCTGGTACGGTGTTTCCGACACGCCGACGGGGAGGACCCAAGTGTGCTCTTCATTCCGCGGTAGAGGCGCCGGGCCAAATCTTCGCTTGCATTCGCGTATGCGGGGACGGGGTGTCGTCGCGATGCATCGTTGGGCGAGTGTTTGCGCATGTCAGGCGGATTCGCCGCTTGATCGTGCTCGGGTTTTCGGTCTTGTGTTCGAGATGGGTGCGTTCGGGTTGGTAGGGCGCAAGTGACGCGTTTGCGGGCTTTGGGAAGGGCTCGCCGGTAAGTTTTGGGGGAGTTGGGGCATCATGGACTTGAACGCACTACAGTCGGATCCGGCGATGATGGTCGCTGCGGCCGTGATCGGGCTCGGCCTGCTCGGGCTTTTGGCGGAGGCGCTGATCTCGACGATGCGTCGCGCTGCGAGCGCGCGCTCGCCGATCAAGATAACGGGCGACGCGCCGGTCGGCGGGTTCGCGCGCTCGGCGATGCCTGAGGCCGCGCGGTCCGAAGAAAAGGCTTCTGTTGCGGCTGCTCCCGAACCTGCGGCTCCGCCGGAACCGCCCAAGGATCCGATCGTGGAGCATCGCCGGTTCTTTGCGAAGTTGGGCGCGACGTTGAGCCTCGACGAGTCCGCGCCGGTCGCGCTCGCGGCGCTGCATGCAAACTTGACGTCCGAGGTCTTCATGGACCGGATGGCGCTTGCCGCGAGGGGTTGGCGCTCGGACGCGTTCGTGACGGCGGCGCGCGAGTTGACGTTCCGGGCCGAAGGCACGCCGCCCGACACCGTCGCGACAAAGGTGCTGGACGGCTACGAGCTGCTCAAAGGCGGGCAGGTGAAGGAAGCGCTTGAGGCGTTTCTGGCGGCGATCGAGGCGGCGAAGCTTGCAGCGTCGACGGATGCGTCTAATCCTTGGCCGCATGCCTGGTCGGCGTTCGCGTGGCGGGGTCTTGCGCTGATCGCGGAAGAGGCGGGCGACGTGCAGGCCACGCTTGCCGGGCTCAAGGTCGCCTACCAGTCCATGGTGAACGCGTTCGAAATCACGGTCGCGGCCTAGCATCGTCGCACGTGCCAGGGGAAAGCCGGATGTGCTAGGCTTTCCCCATGGTGAACTGGCGCGAGATTCTCTTCGGACCAAGCAAGCGACCGGCGGCGCCGCCCGAGGCGGAGGCCGTGTCGCCGTCCGCCGGCAACGGCGGGGCGGAGGCGGTTTACGCGCACGCGCCGGAGAGCGAGTTGCGCTCCTCGCAGCAGCACGCGTTTCTGTTCGACGACGGCGTGCTGCATTGGAATCAACACCGGCACGACAAGCCGTTCAAGCCGAACTTTGCCGGATTGAACTTCGTGAAGGAGGCGGCGAAGACGCGTCTGTTCGGGCGGCCGTCGGACCTCGCCGGCGACGAGCGCGTGATGCTGGCGGGGGTCGATTGGTCCTACGCGGATTTGCAGGGCTGCATTCTCGTACGCGCCGATTTGCGGAATGCGAGGCTTGCGGGCGCAGATTTGCGCAACGCCAATCTGACCGGGGCTTTGCTCAACGGCGCGGACCTGACCGATTGCGATTTGCGCGGCGCGAATTTGGACGGCGCTCAGTTTGCGCGCGCGCGGCTCACGAACGCGAACCTTTCCAATGCGAGCTGCAAGGGTGCAAACTTCGCGTGGGCCGATCTCACGAATGCGGCCGCCGGCGCGCGCAATCTGCTCGAGGCCAATTTGTTCGGCGCAACCCGCGACGGCGCGCGCTTCGTGCGGCAATTGCCTGCACCGCCAATACCTTGGCAGACGCTGCCCGCGGCCCAACCCGTGCGCCCTCAGGGTGAGGTTCGGGTCTAGGGGCTGCTCATCGGGGCTGGGCCGGGGCCTCTTCCGGGCGTAGACTTGGCGTCACCAAGTCCCGAGGGAGGCTCTCATGCGGAAGTTCCTCGTTGCCGTGGCGTTGGTTTGTGCGTTGCCGACGACGGCGCAAGCGGACTCTTTCACGTTCGTCTCGCGAAACGATATTTTGAATCGTGTCGTCGCACCGGTTGCCGGCAGCAAGACGATCGTCGCTCAGTTTTCGACCGGCGAGATTACGGCGACCTACCCCAACCGGAAGGTGGTTTCGAAGTCCCAGTGTGCGACATGGCCGGCGCCGCCGGGTGGTCTGTTCACGACGAGCGGTGCGTGTGTGGCGACCGACGCCGACGGCAGCCAATACACTGTCGTCGTTTCGTGCCGGGCAGTCGAAGGCAGCGCGGCCATCGGCGATTGCTTCGGACAACTCACCGGCACGGCCGGTGCCTATCGAGGCAGAACCGGGACGGTTTCGTGGCGTTCGACACAGAGCGCGGACGGCAAAACGAGCACCGCGACCGGCACCGGCATGTGGAATTGAGTTTCAATCGATCTTGCCGGCGAGCGCCCGCGCGCACGCCAGCGCGAGGACGAGACCGATGACTTGGGCGGCGAGGAACGGGGCGATCGACGACGGCGCAATGCCGGCGAACGTGTCGGTGAGCGAACGGGCGAACGTGACGGCCGGGTTTGCGAACGACGTCGACGAGGTGAACCAGTAGGCGCCGGTGATATAGGCCGCGACTGCGAACGGCACGGCATCGGAGCGGCTGCGGGCGACACCCCAGATCGTGAGCAAGAGGCCCAAGGTTGCGACGATCTCGCCGATGAATTCACCAGGCGTGTCCCGAACATGGGTCGACGTTTGGATGAAGGGCAGGGCGAACATCGCATGCGCGATGATGACGCCGACGGCGGCGCTTGCGATCTGGACAGGGATGTAGGCGAGGGCGCTTGCGTGGTCGAGGCGGCCTTGCGCCCATTCGAACAGCGTCACGGCGGGATTGAAGTGCGCGCCCGAGATCGGGCCGAACGTCGCGATCAACGCAATGAGTGCGCCGCCGGTTGCGAGCGAATTGGCGATGAGCGCGATCGCGTCGTTTCCGCCTGCGAGCTTCACGCCCATGATCCCCGAGCCCACGACCGCGATCAACAGGAACAGCGTTCCCAGGGCTTCGGCGAGAAGGCGGCGCGGAAGGTTCGTCTTCATCCGGGTGCGGCGGCTGCGGCGCGTGCGGTGAGCGAACCGGTGCCTGCAACCAATGCATCGACCGATCGGCGGATGTCGGCGAAGATGCGGCGGAAGGCTTCGCGTTTCTCCGCGTCGCTGCCTTCGGCGGCAGCGGGGTCGGGGAAGCTCCAATGCGCCTTCGCAGGCGTGCCCGGCCAGATCGGGCAGACTTCACCCGCGGCGTTGTCGCATACGGTGACGACGAGGTGCATTTCGGGTGCGCCGAGTTTCGCGAATTCGTCCCAGCTTTTCGAACGGGCGTCGCCGACCGCGATGTTCGCCTCGCGCAGCGTGTCGAGCGAGAGCGGGTGGACGGCGCCCTTCGGGAAGCTACCGGCGCTGAATGCGCGAAACGCTCCGCGCCCCACGTGATTCAAATAGCTTTCGGCCAGTATCGAACGGGCGGAGTTGTTCGTGCACAAGAACAAGACGTTGATCATAGCGCCATCTCCGCGTTCGGCCGTCTATGTCTATCGCGCGTCAGCTACAGCGCCTGCGAGACGGGTTGGCAGCAAGAACGTGACGGCGGCGCATAGCGCCAGCATCGTCGCCGAGCCGGCAAGGCAGGCCAGCAATCCGCCCCACTGATAGAGCGCGCCGGACAACACGATGCCCATCAGGCGTCCGCTTGCGTTCGCGGCGTAATAGAAGCCCACGTCTTCGGCCGCCTTTTCCGAACCCGCGTAAGCCAGGATCAGATACGAGTGAAGCGAGGAATTCACCGCGAACGGCACACCGAACAGGGCAAGGCCCGCGACGACGATCAAGTCGATGCGTTCGCCAGTCCACGTCGCAAGGGCGAGTGCGAGGGCGGCGGGGATGGCCGCGAGCACGAGCGCCCAGAAGCGTGCTGCGGGAACTTCGCGGCTGAGGCCGTCGGCGCTGCGGCTGACCAGCGAGGGGGCGGCGGCTTGGATTGCGCCGTAGGCGATCGTCCAGGCTGCGAGGAAGCCGCCGATGCCGAGAAAGCTCCAACCCTGCGCGTAGAGAAAGACCGGGAGGCCCACGACGAACCAGACATCGCGCGCGCCGAACATGAAAATGCGCGCGGCGGCGAGCAGGTTGACGCTGGACGACTTGCTGAACAATTCGCGCAGCGACTTTGACGATCCGGCTTTGCCGAGCGCGACGGGCAGCGACAGGACGACGTCCGCTAGCACCGCGCCCAGCAAGGCTGCCATGAGCCAGAGCGCCGCTTGGAAGCCCACAGTCTCGAGCAACAGGCCGCCGACGAAGAAGCCGAAGCCCTTCATCGCGTTCTTCGAGCCGGTGAACCAGGCCACCCAGCGGAAGAGCTGACCGCTGCCTTCGACGGCGGTGGCTTTGATCGCGGATTTCGAGGCGGTCTTCGTGATGTCTTTGGCGACGCCTGCGATGCCTTGCGCTGCGACGACCCAGGCAACGGACGATGCGGCCGCCCACGACGGATCGAGCGCCGACAAGAATAGAAGCCCCGTGATCTGCAGCGTCAGTCCGACGGCGAGCATGCGTGGGATGCCGAAGCGCGAGGCGAGCCAGCCACCGCCGAGATTCGCGAAGATGCCTGCTGCTTCGTACAGCAGAAACAGGAAGGCGAGCGTGAACGGCGAATACCCGAGTTGGAAAAAGTGCAGCAGGACCAGCATTCGCAACGCGCCGTCCGTCAGCGTGAATCCCCAATAGGACGCCGTTACGATCAGATAGTTGCGTACAGCCGCCATCAGATTCCTTTGTCGAGCACGATGTTCGCAAGGTCGACCATGCGGCAGGCGTAGCCCATTTCGTTGTCGTACCAAGCGTAGACCTTGAGCAGCGTGCCGTCGGTGACCATCGTGCTGGGTCCGTCGACGATGGCCGAGCGCGTGTCGTTCGCGTAGTCGACGGAGACGAGCGGGCGATGTTCGATACCTAAGATGCCGGCGAGTGCGCCGCTTTCGGCGGTTTCGAACAGGCGGTTCACTTCTGCTTCGGTCGTCTCGCGCTTCAGTTCGAACACGCAATCGGTGAGGCTTGCGTTCAGCACCGGGGCGCGCACGGCGTGGCCGTTCAGCTTGCCCTTCAGTTCGGGATAGATGAGCGCGATCGCGGTTGCGCTGCCCGTCGTCGTAGGCTGCAATGAGTTTACGGCCGAGCGCGCGCGGCGCAGATCCTTGTGCGGTGCATCGACGACGACGTTCGTGTTCGTGGGGTCGTGGATCGTGGTGATTTGCCCGTGGCGAATGCCGATCGCCTCGTGCACGACCTTGACCACAGGCGCGAGGCAGTTCGTCGTGCACGAGGCTGCAGTCAGCAGACGATGGCGCGCGGGTTCGTAGAGTTCGTCGTTCACGCCCACCACGATGTTCAGCGCGTCCGCGTCTTTCACGGGCGCGGCCACGATCACGCGCTTCACGCCGCGTTTGAAGTAGCCTTCGAGTTGCTCCGACTTCAGGAACTTGCCCGTGCACTCCAGAACCACGTCGCAGCCGAGGTCGCCCCAGGGCACCTGGTCCGGCTCGGATTCAGCGGAAAAGCCAATGCGCTTCCCCCCGACGACGACGGCGTTTTCGCCCTCCACGCCGAAGCTATTGCGCCAGCGGCCGTGGATGCTGTCGAATTCGAGCAGGTGCGCGGCCGTCACCGCGCCGCCTTTGATCTCGTTGATGTGGCGGATGTCGAGGCGATTGCCGGCGCGCGGATCGTTCTCGGCGCGCAACGCGCCGCCCAGCGCGGCGCGCAACGCCAGACGGCCGATGCGGCCCATGCCGTTGATGCCGATGGCCATAGCGAACCTCTTCTTGATTCAGTTGCAGTGGGCGATCTGAGGCAACAGGCCGTGGCCGCGCAAGTTCACGGTAGTGTCATCTTCGCCGGTGCGTGCGCACGGGCGGGCAGCACCACGCGTCGTGGAATTGCCAGAAGGCGATCAGGCGCAGCATGCCGCGACCTTTGCTTCTTCCGCTTTCGGTGCGGGTGTGCCGCACGACGTTCCGCATGCCGCGGCGGGTTCCGCGATATCCTCGCCGTAGGTCGTCGCGCTGCCGAAGGTGTAGAACGTTTCCCAGCGCACGCCTGCCGGATCGTTCACCCAGCTCTTGTCGCTTTGCGCGTAGCAGCAGGTCGTCTGTTCTTCGTCGAACGTCGTTTCGCCGGCCTTCTTCAGGCGGTGGGCCAGTTCGTCGAGTTCGGCGCGCGTGTCGACCTGAACGCCGACGTGGTCGACGCCGACGGGGCGCGAGAGGCGGGCGGAGATCGCGAAGTTCACGCGCGGGTCTTCGAGCATCCATTTCGCGTAGTCGGTTTCGCGGCGCGTGGGTTCGGCGCCGAAGAGTGTCGAATAGAAACGGATCGACTGATCCAGATCAGGCACGACGACGTGCACGTGCAGGCGTTTCATGGGGCTTCTCCTTGAGTTGCGCTTTCGCGGGTTTGACGCTGCAAGACGCCGGCGCGCAGGCGTCGGCGCAGCAGTTTTCGGTGAGGAACGCGACGACGCCGTTCATGGCGTCGTAGTTCGCGACATAGATGAGCGAGCGGCCGTCGCGCGTGACGTTGACGAGGCCCGCATGGCGCAGCTGGGCCAGATGAAACGACAGCGTCGGGGCGGGCAGGGCGAGCTTGTCGCTCAGCACCGTGGGCGTGAGGCCGGGTGGGCCCGCCTTCACCAATGCGCGGAAGGCCGCGAGGCGGTGTTCCTGGGCCAGGGCCTCGAGGGCCGTAATGATCTGTTTCGATTCCATAATTCAATAAGTATGGAAATATTGTGCCTGTGTCAAGAGGGGGTTGCACGGAACGGTGTGGCTCGCATGGTCGTGATCGGCCAAAGTGGGTCATGTCGATCACCTATCGCCCGGCCACCGCCGCAGACTGGCCGGCCATCGAGCGGTTGCTTCGGGCCAGTGGTCTGCCGATCGCGGGAGCGGCGGCGCATGTGGCGGGCTTCATCCTCGCCGTCGAGGGGGAGGCCGTCGTCGGTTGTGTCGGGGCGGAGGTCTATGACCGCGCCGCGCTGCTGCGGTCGCTCGCGGTGGCGCAGACGCATCGCGGGCGCGGGATCGGCGATGCGCTCGAGGCGCAGATGATCGCGGCGTTGCGGGCGCGCGGCGTGAAGCGCGTCGGGTTGCTCACGATGACGGCGGAACGGTTCTTCGAGCGGCGCTGCTTCAAGCGCGTGGCGCGGGACGATTTGCCGGCGGCGCTGCAGGCGTCGGAGGAATTGAAGGGCGCGTGCTGCGCCAGCGCTGCGGCGATGATGATGACGCTCTGAGCGCGTGGTTTCGGCTGGTGCGGCGGAGCGGCATACGTTTTTTCACACAGAAGGCGCTGCGCGCCAGAGGGGCGCACGGCCTCTTTGCTTCTCGGTTTCTTTGCTGCGTTGCGTAAATCAGACTCGAGGGCGAGATTTAGGGGGCGGCTGGGTTGGCCGTCGGGCCGCCTTCGATCGCGATGTGGCCGTCGAGGTTCGCCGGCGCGGCCGCGAGTTTGGCGTTGTAGATGCTTGCGATTGCGAACAGCAGAGCTGCGATCGCGGCGAGGAGGAAGGCGAGTTGTGTCTTGTCGCGCATGGGGTAGATCACCTTAGCACGACGCGGGCCTCTGCGGGTTAGCGACCGGCGCGTGTATTCGTCTTAAGGTTTGCGCGTTCTGGTGGGGGCTGCGTTTACGCTGTCTCTGGCTCCGACCGGCCGATGCGGCTCCGGCCGGCGCTCGCGATTGGGCCGGACGCCTCTCTTTGTTGATCGCGGCGCGCGCGGTCGGCTTGCGTGGCCTGCCAGACTTCGCGGGTGAGGCGGAAGTGGTGAATCTGGGTGATGCCGGCGCCGTCGGCGCGCGGCTTCGTGCTGGTGTGCTCGTGGACCCAGCCGTTGGCAGCAAGCACGCCCAGCATCTCGCTGTTGTCGGCGAGCACGGTACAGCGTGCGGCCTCGAGCCCCAATTCCTCAAACATAAAGTTGTGCATGGCGAAACGCGTTTCGCGGCGCGCGCCCTTCCCACGCGCGTCCGGTTCGCCGATCAGGATGTTGACCAGGTACTCCTTGTGCACGGGATCTATATAGACCACCCGCAACCCGACAATCCGGCCGGTGTCCCTCTCGAAGATGCCCAGCAGGTGTGCGGTCTTGCGATCGAACCCTGCGATGTAGGCACGGATCTCATCAAGCGTCATACGGCGGGCGGAGGCGTTCAACATCCGCTGGGCATGCGGATCCAGGAGCCAGTCGCACCAACCTTCCTGCGCATCGGCCGTGTCGACCGAACGTATGACGTAGTGGGCCGTTTCGACCTTGATCGAACGGGGTGTGAGGAAATCGGCCGGCATGTTTGGCGACTCACGGTTGGGTGGCGCATCGTAGCGCGTCTTCCCTCGGATTTGGGCTGGGGTTTTCTCTGCGAGGCCGCTATTGTCGAGAGGGTCATTGGGGATTGGCGAAACATGAAGCGTGCGGCTCTTTTGGTGGCGGCTGTCGGCCTTTGCGGCGCGCCCGCCTGCGCCAGCCTCAATCCGTTCGGCGGATCGTCGAAGCCGGCGGCATCGGCGGAGGCGGAGAAGGCGGCGCCCGCCAAGCGGGCGCCGGAGAGCGCTGCGCTTCAACGCTTCGATGCGAACGGCGACGGTTCTGTTGTGCGGGCCGAACTCGAAGAGACGCTTGCGGCCGACTTCAAGAAGGAAGACGCGAACGGCGATGAAGCGCTCGATGTCTCGGAGACGCGGGCGTTGAACGACCGGTTGCGGCGCGAGAAGTCCGGCTCGCCCGTGTTCGACTGGAACGCGGACGGGCGGCTTGTCCATGCCGAGTTCGCTTCGCAGTGGCGTACGTTGTTTCAGCGCTCCGACATCGACGGGGACGGCATCGTCGACGAGCGCGAGCTGCACGGCAAGGTGCGCGAAAGCAAACCGCGGCCTCTGCCCAAGCCGACATTCAGCGGCAAGGACGGACGCCCGCCGGGGACACCATGAACCCGCGCGTGCGCGCGCCGGTTGTCTTCTCGCTATGGCTTGCCGCGGTGATGGCCGCGCAAGCCGAGAGCGTGCTGCACCGGGGGAATTTGGCCGAGCCCGGGACGCTCGACCCGGCGAAGCAGACGCTGGTCGGCGAGTACGAGATCATGAGCGATCTCTTCTTCGGCTTGGTGCAAAACGGGGCCAACGGCATGCCGATGCCGGGGGCGGCGGAGAGCTGGACGGTCAGCGCCGACGGCCTGACGACGACGTTCAAGCTCAGGGGCGACCTTTCCTGGTCCGACGGCGTTGCGATGACGGCGGACGACTTCGTCTATACGTTCCGCCGCGCGCTCGACCCGAAGACGGCAAGTCCGCTCGCCGAACTCGGCGCCAAGATCAAGAACGGGGCGGCGATCGCGGCGGGCAAGATGCCGCCGGCGGCGCTCGGCGTCAGCGCGCCGGACAAGCGCACGTTCGTCGTCGAATTGGGCGAGCCGTCCCCGGTGCTCATCTGGCTGCTGACGCAGTCGGCGTTCTGGCCGGTGCCGAAGCACGTCATCGAGAAGCACCCGACCGATTGGACGAAGCCCGGCATTCTGGTCTCGAACGGTCCCTATGCGCTCGCCGCATGGCGTCCGCACGATCACGTGAAGCTGGTCAAGAACCCGCGTTTCTTCGACGCGGCGAAGGTCGCGATCGATACCGTCTATTACTATCCGATCGACGATACGGCGGCGGCGGTGAAACGCCTGCGCGCGGGCGAGATCGACCTCAACATGGATTTTCCGCCGCAGGAGGCCGAGCGTCTGAAATCCGTGCTGCCCAAGGGCACGGTGCGCACGTCGCCGAACACGCGCATCTTCTATCTGTCGATGAACCATACGCGGCCGCCGTTCAACGATGTGCGCGTCAGGCGGGCGATGTCCTTGGCCGCCGACCGCGAGACGATCACGGGGCAGATCCTGAAACTGGGCGAGACGCCGAACTATAGTTTGCTGCCGGCGACGATGCAGGGCTACACGCGGGCGGAGCTCGACTTCAAATCCTGGCCGATGGCGCAGCGGCGCGCGGAGGCCAAGCGCCTGCTCGCGGCGGCGGGATATGGGACTGCAAAGCCGCTGACCTTCACGCTCGACCATGTGGCGGGGCAAACGCAGAAGCGGGTTGCCATCGCGCTTGCGGACGCGTTCGCGCAAGTGGGCGCGAAGGTCGAGCTGCGCGCGGGCGACACGCCGGTGCACTATGCGCGCCAGCGCATGCGCGACTTCGACATGGGCACGACCGCGTGGCTGCAAGTGATGGACCCCGAGTTCTACACCTACATCCTCGCCTCGACGTCGAAGGATTTGAACACGGGTTACGGCAACCCCGCCTTCGACGCGAAGCACTTTGCGGCGGTGCGCACGATCGACATGAAGACGCGCATGGCGCTGTTCCGCGAGGCGGAAGAGATCGCGCTCAAGGACAGCGCGATCGTGCCGCTTTATTCGGCGGTGAACCGCAGCCTCGTGTTGCCGCACGTGAAGGGCTGGATCGAGAATCCGTTCGCGATCCACCCGACGCGCTGGATGCGGGTGGAGAAGTAGCGCGCCTCGTCCTAACTCAGACTAAACACCCGCCACGCGTTGCCGGCGAGGAAGAGTGCGCGGGCTTCGGTGTCGAGGCCGAGATTGTCGAGGCCTTCGAGGGCCTTCGCCGGCGTGATCATCGGGTAGTTCGTGCCGAACAGGACCTTCGTGCGGCCGTGGCCGCGCATGAACTCGA
The DNA here is from genome assembly GCA_964561925.1 of uncultured Flavobacteriaceae bacterium. Classification (GTDB taxonomy): domain Bacteria; phylum Pseudomonadota; class Alphaproteobacteria; order Micropepsales; family Micropepsaceae; genus SZUA-430. The sequence goes on along the minus strand of CAZLRW010000013.1, from coordinate 29,911 downwards.
CGATTTGCGGCGGGTAGCGCTTCACCGTGTACGCGGAGGTGTCGATAAAGACGTTCTCGTGCTTCGTTGCCACCGCGATCGCTTCGTCGGTCCAGGGATAGCCGATGTGGCCGCCCACGATCTTCAGTTCGGGAAAGTCGAGCGCGACTTGGTCGAGATAGATCGGGCGGCCGACTTCGGAGGGCATCAGCGGGCCGGTGTGGCCGATCTGCGAGCAGAACGGCACGTTCATGTCGCAACACGCGGTATAGACCGGATAGAAGCGGCGGTCGGTCGGCGGCGTCTCCCACAGCCAGGGTAGAACGCGGATTGCCTTGAAGCCGAGCTCGCGCACGCAGCGGCGGATTTCGCGTACGGCCTGCATCGGTTTCGAGATGTCGACGGAGCCCACGCCGATCAGGCGGCCCTTGGCGCCGGCGACGAAGCCCGCGACCTCGTCGTTCGAGATCATCACGTTGCGCGGCGCGACCCAGGCGGAGATCAGGCTCTTCGCGACGCCGCCTTGATCCATCGCGGCAAGCGTCGCGGCGACGGGCAGGGGTTCGCTCAACGCCTTCGATTTCGTCCAACGGCGCAACGAGTCGAAGATCGGGTCTTGCGAATGGCGCAGCGTCGGATGTTGCGCCCAGGCGTCGATGATCATGGCGGTGCTCCTTGGGCGGAGAATACGCCGCAAGGGCGGCCTTGCGTCCAGTCCGTGCTTGCGCCGCCACGGATTGTCCGCAAGATCGTCCGCGATGTCCGAGCCGGTCACGAAACCCATCGAGATCTTCGTCGATGCCGACGCCTGTCCGGTGAAGGAAGAGGTGTACCGCGTGGCGCGGCGGTATCAGCTCAAGGTCTATGTCGTGTCGAACGGCGGCGTGCGCGTGCCGGCGGACCCGTTGCTCGAGATGGTCGTCGTGGCGGAGGGGCCCGACGCGGCGGATGATTGGATCGTGGCGCGGCTCGCGCGCGGCGACACTGTCGTGACCGCGGATATTCCGCTTGCGCATCGCGCGTTGCAGGCGGGTGCTGAGGCGATCGGACCGACGGGCCGCGCGTTCACGACGGCCTCCATCGGTGCGGCGATGGCGCAGCGCGGGTTGATGGAGCATTTGCGCTCCACGGGTGCCGTGACCGGCGGACCTAAGCCGTTCGCGGCCGGCGACCGATCGCGGTTTCTCTCGGCGTTGGACGAGGCGATCAACCGCTCGCTGCGGGCGCGCCGTAAGCCACCGAGCACCTAGTCTGGCGAGGTTTGGCGTCCCCGAATCTCATTTGTCGGCCTTCCGTCGCCGCCCGACGTGCTCCAACAGGCCGGTCATGCCGCCGAAGCGCACGACGCGGAATTCCTCGGCCGCCGCGAGGCCATGCGCTTGACCGGCTTGTTTGGCGGCGCCGCGAACGAGCATCTCAACAAAGGGACGCAGCGGCGCGCCGGCGGCTATGTCGTCCAGCATGGGCACGTCCCAACCGCCGGTCGCGGCCTGAAGCCGGATTTGGTTGACGATGTTGCGAAGCATTGTTTCGTGCAGGAGCGCCGCGTCGATCTTGCGCGCGAGCACGGCTTCGATGTCGATCACGTCGGTCACATCCATCACCTTGCGCCCGAAGTACCAGCGTTCGAACGCGCCGTGCGGCGCGAGGCCTTCTGCCAGATGCTCGGGGTGATGCAGGTCGAATTGGCTGGTCCAAAACGCTTCGTCCGCCGCGGCCGCGACCTTCACGTGATCCTGATTGTCCTCCCCGTACATCGCATAGGGATCGAAACTGACGAGTGCATAGGGTTTGAACTGCCGCACCAAGCGAATGAAGTGCGCGCGTAGCGTGACTTCGCTCGCGTCGCCCAGTGTGTCCGTGCGGTAGCCGAGGTCGACGATCTCGGCGATGCCGAGCGCGCGCGCCGCCGCGCGGAACTCGTGCGCGTTTCGTGCGATCGTTTCGGCTTCCGTCAGCCCGACCGAGTCGTAGCGATCGTCGGTCACGCGCACGCACACCACGCGCCAGCCCGCATCGGCCCACCGCAAGATCGTGCCGCCGAGGAAGAGCGCCGGGTCGTCCGCGTGCGCCACGAAGAGCAGGATGGTTCGCCCATTCCCGGGTTCGATGACTGTCGGCGCGCGCGCGGTCAAGGTTTTGGCGTCATTGCAGTTGCAGATATTCGAGGCAATCGGGAGGTGGCGCGCTCCATTCCAGCGCGCCCGTTCCGGTGTTGCGTGCGAGATTGCGCGTGAATGTGCAGCGGCGATGGACGGCGCGATAGAGATCCGCCTTGCGGAGTTGCCCCTCGGTCGTGGAATCATCGAACCGGTTGCGGCGTCCGGGATAGGAATCCGCACGCGCGTTGTAGACGAGGCGGACGTCGCCGGGCCCGCGCGGCGCTGCCGTCAGCCAGGCACGAAAGCGGTACTCGTCGTGGCATGCGCCGCGCCGGCGGCGCTCGTCGGCGGGCGCGAAGCAGGCGCGGATGAGGAAGCCACTTTCGAGCGGCACCTCCACCACCGCACGCGGCTTGGCGTTGGCGTCGGGGCGGACTTCGAACAGCGTCAGCGTTGTGACGAACCCGCCGCCGCCCGAATAGGCCTCGCGTTGCGTTCGCGCGACGCCGAGGAGGACGCTTTCGCCGTGGCCCGGTGCCTTTACGCGAACGATCGAGCGCCAAAGCGCGGACTCGATGCGCTGGTCTTCGTTCGACTCAAGAACCAAACTGGCGATGGGGGTGTTGCGATGGCGAACGGTCGCGCTGCCCTGCGTTTGCGTCACGCACCAAACACGGTCGGCCGTGCAGAATTCTGTCTTCAATCCGGTGCGCGAGCGTAGCGGTTCGATGAACGCGGAGGCGGTGGCCGACGAAGTCGCGGCGACGACGGCGATCAAAGCAACGAACAATGTTCTCATGCAGGCTGTTCTCGGGCGTTTTTCCCGCGTCGTCAATGCACCGTTGGGGGCTGGGATTTGGAAGTGGCGAGCACTGAGCGATATGATGGTCCGTGCTGGCGTCAGAATCACGGCTAGAACGCGTGCGGACGGCGATGCGCTATGTCCTTGCGGCAGCCTATGCGTTCGTGGGTGTCGTACATCTTCGATCGCCCGAGATATTTCTGCCGATCGTGCCGAGCTGGGTACCGTTTCCGCTCGAGACCGTATTGATCACCGGTCTATGCGAGATCGCCGGTGCGGCCGCACTTCTGACGAGGCGGTTCAGATACGCAGCCGGCGTGATGCTGGCACTCTATGCGGTTTGCGTGTTTCCAGCGAACGTCAAGCACGCCTTGGAAGGCGTTATGATCGGCGGCGCGCGCCTTAGTTGGTGGTATCACGGGCCGAGGCTCGCGTTTCAGCCGGTGATCGTCTGGTGGGCGCTGTTCTGCGGCGGCGTGACCAGCTGGCCGTTTCGCCGGCGTTCATCATGACAAGGTGTAGCTACGGGGACTCGTCATATACTCGGTGTCCCCGCTGATCGCTTGGCACGCGGTTATCCCTTTACGTCGATCAACGGTTTGCCGAGCACGTCCATTTTTGGCGACACGCCCAAACCGGGTTGAAGACTGGCGGACAGGCGGCCGTGCTTTCGTTGTGGGGCGCCGTCGGCGAAGCTCACCGTCACGTAGCTGTTGAAATCCGTCGTCGTGAACAGGAACTCGCTTGGCGTGCTGTGCGCAAGATGCGCGATCGCGGCGGTCACGATGTCGCCGCCCCAACTGTCCTCGATCGTCATCGCAATGCCGAGCGACACGCACAGATCCCGCGCCTGCCGGGCTTTCGTGAGGCCGCCGAATTTGCTGATCTTGATGTTGACGATATCCATCGCGCGGTCCGCATGACCGCGCAGCAGCACGTCGAGCGAGTCGATGTTTTCGTCCAGCACGAACGGATGGTTGCAATGCCGGCGGATGGTCAGACACTCGTCATACGAACGGCAGGGTTGTTCGATGTAGACGTCGATGTCGCGCACCGCTCTGACCACGCGCAGTGCGTCGTGCATCAGCCAGCCGGTGTTCGCGTCCGCGATCAGCCGGTCGCCGGGCTGCAACTGCGCCGCGGCCGCGCGAATGCGTTCGATATCGTCCGCCGGATCGCCGCCGACTTTCAGTTGAAAGCGCCGATAGCCGGCGTCCCGGTACTCGCCCACGCGGGCCGCCATCGCGGCCGGCGCTTCCTGCGAGATCGCGCGGTAGAGGCCGAAGTCGTCGCCGTATCGGCCGCCAAGCAGCACGCACGCGGGCTGTCTCGTGACCTTGCCCAGAATGTCCCAACACGCCATGTCGATTGCGGATTTCACGTACGCATGACCGAGCAGCGCGGCGTCCATCCGGCGATTGAGTTTGCCGAGTTGCGTCGGGTCCTCGCCGATCAGATGCGGGCCCAACTCCGCGATCCCCGCGCGCGCTCCGGCCGCGTAGGCAGGCAAGTAGAACGGCCCGAGCGGGCAAACCTCGCCCCAGCCGGTGATCCCGGCGTCCGTTTCCACCGCGACGACCGTGCTGTCGAAGACGGAAACCGACTTGCCGCCGGACCACTTGTAGCTCCCTTCGTGCAGCGGCAGGTCCACGCGATAGGCCAGGATGCGGGTGATTTTCATCGAAGGAGATTCCATGGTGCGTCGGATTGGGAAGCCGCGTATTCGCGTTCGCAGTAGGATAGCAGCCGCTCGTCACCCGAGGAACACCGCATGTTGGTCTTGAACGCCGCTGAGATTCGCCGGGCTTTGCCGATGCCGGACGCGGTCGCCGCGATGAAGAGTGCGTTCGCCGCACTCAGCGACGGCAAAGCGCTCGTACCTCACCGCATTCACTTGCCGGTGGCGGCCCATGCGGGTGTCAGCCTGATCATGCCGTCGTTTGTCGATGGCGACACGCCGGCCGAGCAAGCGCTGGCGGTGAAAGTCGTCTCGCTATTCGACGGGAACGAGGCGCGCGGGCTCGCGCGTATTCAAGCGGCGGTCGTGGTGCTGAAGCCCGACACCGGCCGGCCCATGGCGCTGCTCGACGGCGCGATGTTGACCGCCATTCGCACCGCGGCCGCGAGCGGGGCGGCGACCGATCTGCTGGCGCGGCGCGACAGCCGCACGCTCGCGTTGTTCGGCGCCGGCGTGCAGGCGCGTGCGCACGTGGAGGCGATGTGCGCGGTTCGGCCGATCGAGCGCGTGTTCGTCTATTGCCGCTCGCCCGCCAAGACCGCTGCGCTGATCGCCGACATCACCGGTCGACCCGGCGTGCAGGCAAAACTCGTCGCGGCCGGTTCGCCGCGCGAGGCGCTCGAACGCGCGGACATCGTCTGCGCGACGACCACCGCGCGCGATGCGATCTTCGACGACGCCGATCTGCAGCCTGGTGTGCACATCAACGCCGTCGGGTCATACATGCCTCAAGTCCGCGAGATACCGCCAAAGACCGTGGTGCGGGCGATGGTCGTCGTCGACAGCCGGGCCGCCGCGTGGGAGGAAGCGGGGGATCTGATCCAACCGTTCGAGGCCGGCCTGATCGGCCGCGATCACATTCACGCGGAGTTGGGAGAGCTGGTTTTGGGGCGCGCGCCCGCGCGGGGCGACGACCGCATCGTCACGCTGTTCAAATCCGTCGGTATCGCCGTGCAAGACGCCGTCGCCGCGCGCGTCGCTCTCGAGAACGCCCGCCGATTGGGGCTCGGCACCAAAGTCGCGTGGTAGTTCAGGCGCTGCCGAGGCGGGTTTTGAGGACAACCGAGGCATGCACAAGAACTCGGCCGACGATCTGGAGCTGTGAGACTCGCGGCCGGCTTTCCAAGACGGCCTCAGTCCGGCGCACTCCCCTCGCTCATTCGAATCCCGAAGGGCGAGGGGAGGAGCGTTCGCACCAACCGGAGACACATCAATGCGAATCCTCACCAATCTGCTCGTTCTCACCGCAGCGACACTCGCCGCAATGCTCTGGCCGCAACAGGCGCACGCCAACGAATGGCGCGGTTGTCGCGGCACCATCGACCTCCGCGAACCCGGCGCCATTCACACGATCTGGGAGTTCGAAGGCCGCGGCAGTTGCAGGAACCGCGCCCACGCCAACGACTGCCGCCGTGCCGCACGCGGCGCGATCGAGACGTGTGTGCGCGAAGCGTGGCGAACGCGCTGGGACCGCCGCTTGCCCGACGCCTGCCGTCCCGCGCCGGGGAGCCGCGCCCACGTGAAGGGCATCGCCGACACGTTCTTTGGCCGCGGTCCCGGCTCGCAAGGGCGACAGGATTTCAAATGGGCCGTCGAGCGCGCTGCTTGCTGCGCCATGCATCGCAACAGCGACAGCGTGGACGTGGCCATCACCGCGTCTTCCTATGGCGACAAAGGCTGTGAGGGCAACAAGACCGGCGAAGTCGGCGAGGTGGACTGGCGGATCGACTTCTATACCGCCGACTGCCGCGCCGTGAGGGCGAGAGGCGTCTGCGGCTGAGCGTTCGCCTGTGTCCGCCAAGGCCCGTGTGTATCGGGCGGCGCTGCAAAAGATGGGAACAGGATGTCCCCAACCAGCCGCCTTAAAGTCATTGATGTGGTCACGCACCATTCCGTCGCGGCCGTGTGATCGCCGCGGGCTACACGCGCACCTCGTGCTATCCACCGGAGTCGTGGCACAGCCGATGCCGGAGCCCGCGCCGAACCAAGCGTTTGGCGGACCTCTCCGCACTTGCGAGACTGGCCTTGTAACGAGCGGCGGCGATTGGCGTGGTGTTGGCGGCGGCTTTGCGTTTAGCCATGGTTTCGATAGTCAAAACAGGCGGGTAGAGCCGGCGGCGCGTGCCCCCTAAGCGGGTTGTTCGGGTCCTTGGCGTTCGGTCTTGGAGTCCCTCGCGACCGGAAGCGATCAGTTGCATCTAAGGGAATTTTGTTCACTTTTTGTTCTTGCTATCGTACGGCGCTTTCGGCTAAGTTCGGCGCACATTTGCTCCACAATCCAAGAGATGCGGCCTCCCCGTTGCCGCATCTTGGGGACCGTTGTTCTTCTGTTGCACGAGACACCGCATGCCCCAACCAACATCTCGGTCGGCGGCGGCCGACGACGTCTTCTTTGCTGCGCTGGAAAACGGTCACCCGGTGCGCGCTGCCTGCAAGATGGCTCGTTACGCAAGGCGCTGCGTTTATCGGTGGCGCGCTCAAGATTCAGCGTTTGCGTCACGCTGGGCGCAGGCCCTGCAGATGGCCGGTGACCTTCTGGAGGAAGAGGCCGACCGCCGCGGCCGGGACGGTTTCGATGTCCCCGTATTTTGCCAAGGCCGGACCTGCGGCACAACGCGCAGGTACTCCGACGGTCTGCTGCTTGCACGCCTGAAAGCAATCCGGCCGGAAGCCTATCGCGAAAAGGGGATGCCGCCTCGACCTCGACAGATGCCGCCGGTGTCGGTTGTCGTGCGGGACTTCGCGCTTGAGGCTTTGGCCCGCCGCCTGCTTCGCGGCGAGACCGTTGACCCCGCGAGCATACCGCAACGTCTTCAAGGGCTTATGAGGATGCCGGACACCGATGCCGCACAATGATCCGGACACGGACCCTCGTGCCACTTGTGCCACTTCGCAACCGAGGCCCGCGCTTATCGCCGACGTCTAGCCGTGCAAGGCGCGGCGGAGCGCTTCGAGGCTGTCGCGGCGTGCGGCTTCGGCGGTGCGGGCGGCGGGCATCAAGTTGAAGCCGTGGAAGGCGCCCGGATAAACGTGCAACTCCACCGGCACGCCTGCGCGCATCAGCCGGCGGGCGTAGTCGAGGTTCTCCTCGACGAAGAGGTCGAGCGCCGCGGTGCCGATGAATGTCGGCGGCAGTCGGGAAAGATCGCTCGCGCGCGCCGGCGCTGCATAAGGCGACACGCCCTCGCGCCCCGGCTCGTGTCCCAACAGCGAGGCCCAGCCGAACCAGTTGTTCGCCGGCGGCCAGATGAACTCGCCCGCGAACGGATGCGGGTCGTTCAGCGTGCAGGTGCGGTCGTCGAGCATCGGATAGATCAGATGCTGAAACGAAAGACGATGGTTGCCCCGATCGCGCGCCAGCAGCGCGAGCGCGGCGGCGAGACCTCCGCCCGCGCTTTCGCCCATCACGCCGATGCGTGCCGCGTCGAGCCCGAGCGTGCTCGCGTTCGCGCGCGCCCAGGCGAGGCCCGCGTAACAGTCTTCGACTGCGCCGGGAAACACCGTCTCCGGCGCGAGCCGATAGTCCACCGAGACGATCGCGCACCGCAAAGAGGACGCGAGCCTTTGATGCAACGGCTTCAAGCTTGCGGCGGAGCCCATCACGTAGCCGCCGCCGTGAATGTGATAGATGCACGGCATTGGCCGCTTCGCCTCGGCTGGGCGATAGAGGTGCAGTGGCACGGGCGGCGCGCCTTGCGGGCCCGGCGCCTCGACAAGCTCGACCGCGACCTCCGGGCCTTCATAGGGCGGGATCGGCAGAACCCGCGCCCGTGCCGCCGGCAGTGTCTCAGGCGTCAGCTTTGCGGTTGGAAACAGATCCAGGATCGGCCGCAATTCGGGATCGACGAGATGCGCGGTGTTCATGTGGCGCCTGCTGTTGTGCGTGTCCGAACGTACGCCGTGCGCGCAGAGCCGGGCAAGCGTGCGCGCGCTTCAGTCCGCCACGACGAGTCGGTAACCCGCGTCATACTCGTCGCGGGCGATGATGTCGGCGTAGCGGCGCTCCCACGCGCCGGTTTCGAGGTCGTGTTTCAGCTTCGCAAAGCCGGCCTCGGCCTCTTTCATTGTCCAGAAGGAGGAACTGCCTTGGCGGATGCGCGGGTCGAGATAGGCGGCGGGGCGGCGCCAATAGGCGTAGAGGAAGCCGTCGCTGCAATCGTGCGGCACGGGGACCGTCGTGATGCGAACCTTGCCGAGCCAGCGGGCGTAGTCCGACATCGCCGGCATGTTCGCTTCGTCGATGGCGGCGAGTTCGGGCAGATAGTCGGTCAGCCACGGGCGGTGCGCGGGATCGAAGGTGAGCAAAACGATCGGCCCGCGCGCGACGCGGCGCATCTCGCTCAGGCCCTTCGCCTTGTCCGGCCAGTGATGAATGGTCAGTATCGCCATCGCGGCGTCGAAGCTCTTGTCGGGGAAGGGCAGGTGATCGGCGCTCGCCTCGATCGCCTTGGCAGCGTCGGCCTTTCGCTGCCGGATCATCTCGCGCGAGGGTTCGACGGCGACGACCGACAGGTTCTCCGGTTCGTAGGAGCCCGCGCCCGCTCCGACGTTGACGACGCTTTGCGCGTCTCCAAGCGCCTGCTCGATGGCGCGGGCGATGCGCGGGTCCGGCTTGCGCAGCTCGGCGTAGTTGATGCCGATCGTGTCGTACTTTGCGCTCACTTGGGTTTAGCTCGCGTGGGTGAGGCGGAAGCGGCGGTAGATTGCGCGCCCGAGCAGCGTGAGCACAAGGACAATGAGCGCGACCGCCGTTCCGATCACGGCGTAGAGGTTGGCGCTGACGAAACGCGCGGTCGCATAGACGGTGTCGATGCGCTCCAGGCGATCCTCATCCGGGATGCGGATGGGGGCGGTCGAACCTTCAATCGCCCGGTCGATCGCCGCCGCGGTGCGGTTGACGACGTCTTCTTTGCTGCGCTGGAAAACGGTCACCCGGTGCGCGCTGCCTGCAAGATGGCTCGTTACGCAAGGCGCTGCGTTTATCGGTGGCGCGCTCAAGATTCAGCGTTTGCGTCACGCTGGGCGCAGGCCCTGCAGATGGCCGGTGACCTTCTGGAGGAAGAGGCCGACCGCCGCGGCCGGGACGGTTTCGATGTCCCCGTATTTTGCCAAGGCCGGACCTGCGGCACGAAACGGAAGTACTCCGATGGCCTGTTGCTCGCGCGTCTGAAAGCGATCCGGCCGGCGATGTATCGCGAGAGGGGATTGGCAGCGACACCAAGGCAGCCGCAGCTTCAGCCGGTGTCGGTGAACGTGCGGGACTTTGCGCTCGAAGCGCTGACACGGCGTCTGCTACGCGGCGAAACCATCGATCCGGCAAGCATACCGCAACGCCTTCAAGGGCTTATGCAGATGCCGGACACCGATGCAAGACAGTAATCCGGACACGGACCCTTGTGCCATGTGTGCCACTTCGCGGCGTCCGTTTTGAGTGCGTTGACGGGCTTACGGGGATCGCGGCAAATGCCGGCATGAGTATTTCGGGACGAACGATTGCGTCTTTGGCGGCGGACCTTGGCTCGGGCGGTGTGACGAGCCGGGCATTGGTTGAGGCTGCGCTTGCGGCGATCGCGAGGTATGGGGCGGCGTTCACACTTGTGAACGCTGCGCGGGCGCGCGGTGAAGCGGATGCGCTCGACCGGTTGCGGCAGGCTGGCAGGGTGTTGTCGCCGCTGCATGGCGTGCCGGTGTCGGTGAAGGACTTGTTCGACGTTGCGGGCGAGGTGACGGCGGCGGGGTCGGCGTTGCTGCGCGAGGCGGCGCCGGCGCTGCGCGATGCGCCGCCGGTCGCGCGGCTCAAGGCGGCGGGTGCCGTGATCGTCGGGCGCACGCATATGAGCGAGTTTGCGTTCTCGGGGCTCGGCGCCAATCCGCACGCGCCGCCTTGCACCAATCCGCACGATCATGCGCGCGTGCCGGGTGGGTCAAGTTCGGGTGCTGCCGTTTCGGTGGCGCAAGGGGCGGCGGCGGCCGGGCTCGGCACGGACACGGGCGGGTCGACGCGCATTCCGGCTGCGTTCTGCGGCGTCGTCGGATTCAAACCGACGCAAGCGCGTGTGACGCGGGAGGGGGCGTTTCCGTTGTCGGAGACGCTCGACTCCGTCGGGCCGCTTGCGAATTCGGTGGCGTGCTCGGCGCTCGTCGATCGGCTGATCGCCGATGCACCGGCGGACGCGCATCCGCCGCTTGGGCTTGCAGGCTTGCGGCTCGGTATGCCGAACGAACTTGTGCTCGACGGCATGGATGCGATGGTCGCGCGCGCGTTCGAGCGGGCGTTGAAGCGGCTCTCCGATGCGGGGGCGACGATCTCGCGCGTCAGCGTGCCTGCGCTCGCGCGCATTCCGGAGATCAACGCGAAGGGTGGGATCGTGCATGCGGAAGCGTTCGCGATCCACACGCGCACGGGGCTCTTCAAACAGCGCGAGCGCTACGATCCGAACGTCGCAGCGCGCATCGACATCGGCGCGCGGATGACGGCGGCGGATTACATCGAGCTCCTGCGCGCGCGGGCGGCGGTGATCGCCGAGGTCGCGCGGATCAGCGCAGGCTTCGACGTGCTCGTGTTTCCGACGACGCCGACGGTCGCGCCGCGGTTCGACGAGATTGCGGACGCGGCATCGTTTGGGCGGCTGAATGCGCTGGCGCTGCGCAATCCGGGGCTCGTCAACTTCCTCGATCGCTGCGCGCTTAGCGTGCCGATGCATGAGGCGGGTGAGTTGCCGAGCGGGTTGATGCTGGTCGGCGAGCACCTGGGGGACGCGCGGTTGTTCGCCGTCGGGGCCGCGGTCGAGCGCGTCGTTTCAGGTTAAGCGGCGTCGGCGACTTCTGTGTCGGCGGCCGGTGCGATCGGGATGCCTGCGCCGAAGCTGAGCGTCAGCGGCAGGGTTACGGCCTTGGTCGGGCGCGAGAACAATACTGCGCCTTCGCACTTGATCGTCCCGGTGCCGGAGACGCGACCCAGCCTCGCAAACATGATGCGGGCGTCTTGGATGCGCAGCACCGCCGCTTCGACGTTCAACGTCAAAGCGACGTCGAACTCGAGCTCGGGCCCGAGCGGCGAGTTGTCGAGCATGATTTGAAGCCGCGGCTGGTGCGATGCGCGAATTTCGTGCTTTGCCAGCGCGTGGTCCACGATCTGATCGGGCGCGTACTTCGCCCGGTCGAGGTATTGGCGGAGTTCCCGGCGCGTGTTCCATGCGGCCGCCATGATGTCGAGAACGCGGATGTCGAGTGCGCTCTTCAGGGCGTCGGCAAGGCTTTCGCCGCTGTACTTCTGCAAGAGCAACGGGGCGGCGGTCAGCAATGTCTTGACGCCGTAAAGCGCCGCCGTACCGCCGAGCGCGGCAAGACCATCTTTGCGAACTTGCGCGTTGTCGAGATCGAAGAAATCCACCAACGATGCGTCGCGGGTCATGTGGGGGCTCCATGCGGAACAAGCTTGATGCGGGTCGAGGGAGAGGCGATCGCCGCGCGGTCGCGAACGACGATGTGCAGGCTGGCGTCGGGCGCGCCGGTGTCTTCGATTTCGACCGTTTGCCGATCCATGCCGTTCGAGACGATACGCGCCGTCAGACGGGCGCGCGTCCGGGCGTTGTAGTTTCGTGCGTAGAGAAGCGCGCCGGCAAGCATCACCGCGATCGCTCCAAGCGCGAGCCAGATCGGGAGACCGCGCCGGACCGGCGCCGGCTGTGGCGCGACGGCGGGCGGGGCGGCGTCGACGGCGGGCGCAACCGGGACGCCGGGCGGGGAAACGGGGATCGTTATGTCGCGCGGCGCATCCGTCGCAACGGCACGCGGCGGCAGCGGAAGAGGGAGAATCTCCGACGGTTCAAGTTCCGGCGGCGGCGGGATCGGCTCCACGCGTTGCGGGGGTGGCGGCGTTGCGGCGGATACTTCGGCGGGTTCGACCGGAGGCGACGCGGGTTGCGGCGGGTTCCGTTCGACGGCGGGCTCCGCCGGTTTCTCCGGCTTCGCCGGCGGTGCCAAGAAGGTGCGAGAGAACTCAATGCCGTCGACGATCAATTGGCCCGGCTCGCGCGACGTGATCTTGATCGCGGCGTATCGATCGGTCTCGCCCGACAAGGTCACGGCATGGCCGAAGTTCATCTCGCCGACCGATATCCACGTGCCGGCGCGGTCTACGAGTTTGCCCTTGGTGTCATAACCCTCAACCGAAGCCCATGTCCTTTGGCCCGTCGTCTCGGCGGCGCGGATGAACACTTTCGCGGTGGCAACGGGAGCGGCGAAGCGCAGCGTCATCGGCGTCGGATAGGAGCCCTTGGCATCGGGCTTCATGTGCCCGGACGCGTCGCGTCCAGCGATGGCAACTTCAGACGGCTTTGCTTCCGGACGTTCCACACCCGCTTCGGCCACCGGCGCCATGACGCCGAAGGACGACATCGCCTTCAAATGGCAGACGCCGAGCGGGCGGTTCTCCGTGGGGCGGACGTACGTCGCATCGCGGCAACGGGTGTTGGCCTTGCATGCGGCCTGGCACTGCGCGAACTCGGCGGCTTCGTTCCGATCGCGGCCGGTGAGGCCCCAGAAGTCGAACGGAAGCGACTTGAGCGCCGCGCCAAGTCTTGCGTCGTCGATCTTCTCGTCGCCGACTTCGACGAGTTTGTAACCGGCGTCGTCGCCTGCAGGCTGAATCGCGAAAATGAGGAAGTCGACCAGTTCGGCGCGCGGTTGCTCATCCGTGCTTTGCGCAAGAGACGCAACGACGGACAGCAGCAACGCGACAACGACCAATGACAGACGCCGGACGGCCATCAGGGGGCTCCGCCGAATCAGACTGCCTTAACGCTAGTGTGCGGCCGCGGGGGAGGCGAGGGCTTTTGGGTGCGGAATCCCGATTCGGCTGAGTGCGATTCTAGCGAGGGAGGGCGAGGAACGCGGCCAGGATGCCCGCAAGCACGATGCCGTCGAAGGTGCCGGCGCCGCCGATCGAGGCGACGCCGACAGGCGTACGGATGAACGCGCCGATATGGAAGAAATCGGCACCGACCAACGTACCGATGACACCGGCCACGAAGGCGATGGGCGGTGCGAGTTCCGGAGTCGGCGCCAAGATGAGTGCGCTCAAGGCCGCGGTCAGCGGGGCCACAAAGCCGGGCATTACGATACCGACACCTGCTACGGGCGTTGCGGCGATGTAGCTGATGAATGTGACGATTGCGGTTGCGTAGAGCGTCGCCGAAGTCGCCGCCTCGCCCATCGGGACGAGGTGCGTCAACTGATAGATCGCGATGCCAACCGGGATCAGGCAGCCGCCGACGTTCACGGCGATGACCGTTTCTCGCCGATGGATCAGCCAGCGCGGCAGCGTCTTGTCGAGACCATAGACGGCGAGCGGATGGGACCAGACGGGGCGCTCTTGCACGATGCGTTTGACGGGGATGTTGATGAGGCCGCCGACCACGATGCCGATCGTGAGGTAGAGCGCCATCTCGGGCGTGATGTAGAGCTTTTTCATCGCTTCGAGGAAGAGCGGCCACAAAAGCACCGGGAACAGAACGATCAGCAGCGCCGTCACCACCAGCGACATGCGGTTCGACACGGGCATGTTCTTCGTTCCCCCACTGCGCGGCCCCGGTCCGGACCCTAGCATCGCAACCGCCGGCGGGCGAGGCGGAACCTGCGGGCAGCGCTAGATCCAAAGCCCGGCTTGGCGCAGATGTTCCCGGCGCGCGGGGGTGATGGCGGCGCCGGGCTTCTTGCCCCGCAGCGCACGGCGCAGCTTGCGGAAGGCGACGACGGCGCGAACGGCGAGCGAGCGCATTGCGCTCGGGCGGCCGACGGTCGCGAGTTCCTCGGTGATGAATTTCGACTGAACGACGTTCTTCATGCGCCTACGGGAACCAACGAAGGCGTGGTCGAACATCTCTTCGATGGGCATTTCGGGAAGTTCGGGCGTTGCAGCGCCCTTGATTGCCTGCAAGCGGACAAGGATTGCGTTCGGCCCGGTGCAGGCGACGACACGGTATGACTTCGCCTTCGCAACACGTTCGACGGCCTTGGCGGAGTGACGGAAGAAGACGTCGCCCGGCCGGTCGCGGTAGTCGGTTTCAGGCGGGATCTCGTGATTGAACTCGATCACCACGATGTCGGCGGTTACGTCCTTCAGGTTCTCGAAGACTTCGAGATCGTTCGAGTCGATGTCGAGCGAGAGGACGCCCAGGTGCGGCGGAAAGTTCGTGCGTTTGACGATAGCGTCGATCGCGTTCGATCCGCTTGGCTCGATGAGGGCGCACACGGCCGTGACGTTCGGGTTGCCGGCCGCGCGCCGTTCGATCATCTCGACGCCCAGCGGTTCGCCTTCAATCAACAGCGCGCGCCAACCCTTCTTCGACCATAGTGTGTTCGTGTTAGAGAGCGTGACGCCGTCGCCGGCCCCAACCTCAAGGCAGGTCTTGGGCGTATCGGGCAATAATGCGAGAAGGCGTTCGAGCACACCGTCCTCGCCGCATTGCGAGGTGATGTTGCGGCGGTATTTGTCGAGTGGGTTGACCATTTGCGTCTGCCTACGCGATCGGGCTCAGCGATGCAATGCGGGCTCTTCGTAAGCGACGGGTGCAAACTCCGGTTCGAGACCGTCTTCGTTTTCGACGACCCTTACGACGCGTTGGGCGCAGGCGGATTTGATCTCGGATGCGAGCTCCTTCGGAGGAGGCGCACTCGCCACCGCGTTGCGGCAGCGCGACCCGATCGAACCGGCGGACAGCGCAGCGCCTTGAGCGCAATAGAGCCCCGTTCCATCCGGTTCGGCGGCGAAGCGCACACCGCGATCGCCGAATTGGCCGGCAAGGTGATTCAGTACGTGCAGCCGCGCCTTCGCGTTGTCAGGTGCCATGCGGCGCGGCCGCTTGTGCATGCCGGTGATCGGGACAGCTTCGATCGCGCGCAGCTTCGGACGATCGGTCCCGGTCGCCGCGTAGTGGACGCGCGCGATCAAGCCGTAGTCACGGCAGATATCGAAGCGCGCCATGTCCTGGGTTCCCCAATGCAGGAAGTTCCCAAGCCCATAGAAAACCGGCGCGCCGTCAACAAGCTCGATGCCGGCGACGACGTGGTGATGGTGACCGGCAACGAGGTCGATGCCTTTCGCGACAGCGTCCGTCAAACGCTTGCGGTCGGGGGCATTGGTTGAGACCTCGAACTCTTGACCGTAGTGAACGGAGAGCATCCGGATGTCAGCATTGGCGGCCGCCAACGCCGCAACGACTTCGTCGAAGTCGCGTGGCGAGGTGTAGGAGAGCTGGCCGGGGCGGTCTTCGTCTTCGGCCGGCGAGGCATAGGCGTTGCCGATGATACCGACGGCCCCGAGGGCGATACGCCGTTGCTTGACGTCCAGCAGTCGGGGCGTCCGCGCGGCCGCACGGTCCGCGCCGAGCCCTGCATGAGCGGCGCCGATGAGTTCCAGGTGCTTCAGCGTCTCGCGCGCGCCCTTGAGACCGAAGTCCATCGTGTGGTTGTTCGCGGTCGAGAACAGGTTGATCCCGGTCGCTCTCAGGTGACGGACCGCATCCGGGTGCGTGCGGAACGAGAAGCGCTTCAGGTGAGGTTCGATGTCGTTGCGGTCGGTGACCACCGTTTCGAGATTTGCGAAGTTGATGTCGCCCGCGATTTCGCCGGCGATCGAGGCCGTCGCTTCAGGCCAATGAAGACGCTCGCCACCCTTGAACGCGTGGCCGGCGTAGACGGGTTGGAAGCTTGCGTTCAGTCCGGTGTCGCCCGCGAGCAAGATGACGATTTCGGTTTCGGCGGGCAGTGGGCGGGCGAGGCCGAGCGGCAGCGGTTGCGCGTTCGCCGTGCTTGCGACGATGCCGGCGAGCAAGGCGGCCGTCGTTTTTCTCATCGCGCCACGGAGTACAATCGCCGTGCGAAAAGCATGTCTCTTCGCTCGGAAGGCGAGTGTACGCATCGTGCGAGCCGTCAGTGCTTGTAAGCGGGCGGCAGGTCGCCAACCGGTTCCTTGTACCGACGAGCGAGGTCGCGCGCACGCGTATCCAACGGCTGCACGCGGCCTTCGATGATGACCGTTTGCGCCTGCGACATCGGCTCAAGCGGGTCGCCGTCCCAAACGACGAGGTTTGCGGGTTTTCCGCGTTCGATCGTGCCGAGGTCCGTTCCGAAGATGCGCGCAGGGTTGACCGTGATCGCCGCAAGCGCGGCTCCATAGGGCAGGCCGTGCGCGACGGCGTTGCCCGCGTCGTAGCGCGTTTCGCGGATGCGGTGTCCGTCCTCGCCGTTCGAGAACGCGATCGTGACCCCCGCAGCATGTAGACGGGCCGCGTTCTCGAGGGTGGCTCCGATCGACTCGAAACTTGAGGGAAGGTTTGCGGTCGCACTCAGCAGCACCGGCACGCGTGCCTTTGCGATGTCTTGTGCGACCATCCAGCCTTCTTCGGCACCGCTGAGGACGATGCGCAACCGTTCTTCGCGGGCGAGCTTTAGCACCGCTTGGATGTCGGCGGCGCGGTGTGCGCCGACGATGAGCGGCATCCGGCCACGGACGACAGGGATCAACGCTTGAAGATCCTCGGTCGAGAGGCGGAGTTCGCGCGAAGCGCCGGTGTTGTAGGCACCGCGTCGGCGCATGTACCAGCGCACGTCGGCGAGATCGGCCTTCAGCGCGGGGATCAACGCGCCGCGCGCGCCTCCCGCCCGTGCGGCGCCGCCTTCGCCGAGTTCGAGCACCATGGCAGCCCGCGGACGCAGGATCGGCGTCCGGCCTTCGGCGAGGCTGATCAAGGCGGCTTGACCGGCGAACAGCAATTCGCGCTCGGCGGCATCGGCGTAGCCCGGCGTTACCAGCGCGTGGGTAACGCCGCTTGCTCGGGCGACCGGGATCACCGTCGCCGTAGGGTCGATGCCGTATTGGACGTCGAAGGCCGCACTCAGCGACGAGGCGCTCGCCGCGCCGTCGTTTGCAGTCTGCTCGAGGTCCACTTCAACCGCGCCGAGGTTCGTGCCGGCGACGAAAATGCCGGGCGTGACGATCATGCCTTTCGCGTCGATGACGCGGGCATTGGAGGGGAGGCGGACGGCCGCGCCCACCGCCGTGACGCGACCGTTCACGATGACGATCGTGCCGGAGCGAAGTTCGCCCGCTTTGCCCATGGTGAAGATGCGAGCGTTCGTGACGGCGAGCGTGTCCGCAGAAACGGGTGCGGCGAGGAAGAGCACGGAGAGCAGAGCGATGAGCCAGCGCATCAGTTGCCTCCCTCGGGGTGGCCGAGCATGAAGTCGGACTTCGGCTGGTAACTTGGATTCGCCCTGTCGTAGGTAAGCGCGCCGTCGATGTAGACCTTCTCCGCCTTGGCGTAGACCGAAAACGGATTTGCGCTCCAGATCACCACGTCGCCCATCTTGCCGGGCTCGAGCGTGCCGGTCTTGTCCGCGATGCCCAGCATCTTGGCGGCATTCGCGGTGATCCATTTGATCGCATCGGCATCGTTGACGACAATACCGAGGCGGCGCCCTGCGGCGACCGCGGCCGCGCTCTCCTGATTGAGGCGCTGGGTCAGATTGGCGTCATCCGAGTGGATCACCGCGCAGGCGCCCGCGTTGTGAAGCAGCGCTGCGTTCTCTTCGATCCCGTCATAGGCTTCGAGTTTGAAGCCCCACCAGCCGGCCCACGTTGCCGAGCAAATGTCGGCCTTTGCGAGAAGGTCGGCGACCTTGTAGGCCTCGGACGCATGGTGAAATGCCGTGATCTTGTAGCCGAACTCTTTGGCGATATCGATCATGATCGCCATCTCGTCGGCGCGGTAGCAGTGGTTCTGAACCAAGATTTCGCCGTTGAGGACGCCCGCCAGCGTTTCCAGTTCGAGATCGCGATCCGGCGGCGCGCCGTCTCCGCTTGCTGCAGCTTTCAGCTTCTTCGCGTATTGTTCGGCCTTGATCCACGCCGCACGGTAACCTGCGACGTTGCCCATCCGCGTCGCCGGTGTGCGCTGCTTGCCGCCGTACACGCGTTTCGGGTTTTCCCCGCAGGCCATCTTCAAGCCGTACGGCGCGCCGGGGAACTTCATGCCCTGCATCGTGCGCGCGGGCACGTTCTTCAGCGTGACGGAGCGGCCGCCGAACAGATTGGCCGAACCCGGGAGGATGTGCAGCGTCGTCACGCCGCCGCGCCGGGCGCTGTTGAAGCCTTCGTCTTGCGGCCAGATCGAGTGTTCCGCCCAGACTTCGGCGGTGTTCGGGTCTGTCGCTTCGTTGCCATCGCTGTGCGCAGCGATGCCGGGCGAGGGATAGACGCCGAGATGAGAGTGCACGTCGATGACGCCCGGCGTAATCCACTTGCCCTTTGCATCGACGACCGCATAGCCGGCTGGAGCGGCCGTGCCGGCCGCGACCGACTCGACTTTGCCGTCCTTCAGCAGGACCGTGCCGCTTTCGATCCGCTCGCCGGTGCCGGTCAGGATGGTCGCGCCGACCAGCGCGGTGGGTGCAGCCGGCAGCGCCCGGTAGGTGCTTGGGAACGGGTTCTTCGGATCGCGTTTGTCTTCGTTCAATGGCTCCGTCGTCGCACAGGCGCACAACGCGAGCGCGGCGAGCGTGGCCGCAAAGTTCCTTGCCGTTTTCATCCGTGAACCCCCGGCCCCAGCGTCTTGCGATTGCACAACGCCAGCCCTGCACCGCGCAACGGAAAAGTGACGCTCCGCGGTATGGTGAATGCATTTCCCGCGCGGCGTTGGGGCCAATGGCGGCGATCAGTAGCGCAGGCTGAGGTCGAATAGGTTCATGGTCCAAGCGAACCAAAGAAGCCCAACGCAGCTCAGCGCCACGGCGGTCTCCTTCAAGCGTCCGAGGATCCCGCGAACCGGGTTCGTCCAGGATTGCGCGGCATTCCAGAGCGCGACGAGCGTGAAGACCGCGCCACCGATCCCGATGTACTGAAAGAGGCGCATCGTCGGGTCCAGCGTGCCGTCGAGCGTCCAGGGGTCGTCGAGGCGCGGTATGAACACTGATGCGATGCCGACAATCATGGTGAGCAGCGCTGCGGCTGCGAGCATCGTGCCCAGGCGCAAGAGGTGATCCTTCATGCGCCACTCCAGCGCCGCGTAGTAGCGGCGGCGAACAATTGCTGCGACGGGCCAGAGCAGAAGATTCAAAAGAAGAACCAACGCCGACGCCAAAAAAACCGTGACGTAGAAGAGTGAGCTTTGGAAGAAGTCCACGCGCTGGAAGACCATCACGCCGCTTGCCCAGCTCAGCAGTTGAATGCGGCCGTCCCGTCCCTTCGCGAAGATGAGCCGGTCTTGGCCGTTCGTGTCCCTGAACACGCCATCGCCGAGGGGAGTCCAGCGGCGGGGCTGGCCGTTCACGCCGATCAGCGCGCTTACTTCCAAACTGCCGTCCTCGTGTGCGGTCACGGTCGGTTGGGACAGTTCCGAGAAGAACTTGAGCAGCGACGTATCGGCGCGGCGGCTGGTTTGATACGAGCCTTCGACGTCTTTCGCCGTCAGGCCCGGCTTCGCCGGTTCGGCGGCTGGCGGCGCGTAGGGATAGTAGCGATCGAGGAACTTCCGCCAGACGCTGCCGCGCGGCGGCGTGTCACCGCGACCCGACGAGTTGTAGGACACGAAGAAACCGAGATTTTCGCTTGGGATGAGGTGCATGTCGCTGTGGAACGGGACTGTGTCGCCGCCATGGCTGATGATGCGCATGCCGTTGCGGCTGGTTTCGTAGAAGCCCAGGGCAATTCCGTTTTGGCGCGGATCAACGGCGGTCACGGTGTTGTGCATCAGCGCGACGGTTTCGGGCTTTAGGATTTGCGCGTCACCGAGTGTGCCGCCGCCCAAGTGGACAAGCATGAACTTCGTCATGTCCAGCGCGCTGGAGGCTTGGCTTCCCGCGGGGTAGCCGTTGACGATCTCATAGGGGATCGGCTCGCCCGAGGCGAGCTGATAGCCTTGAGACATGAAGGGCTCCAGATCTTTGGGGAGCGGTTGGCGGATCGCCGTGCGCATCATTCCGAGGGGTGCGTAGATGCGTTCTTCCAGATAGGTGTCGAACGGCATGCCCGAGATGCGCTGAACGATGTAGCCCGCAAGCGCCGTGCCGTAGTTGGAGTAAGACGGTGTCGAGCCGGGCTCGAAGATCTGATCGGGGCGGCGGTCGCGGACGTAGGCTTGGAGGTCGACTTTGCCGGTGTTTTGCGCGCCCAGGCCTTTGATCGCTTCCTGAAAGCCGCCGCGGTGCGTCATCAAGTGGCGCATCGTTACGGGTTTGCCGAACTTCTGCGGGATCTTGAAGTCCAGGTAGAGATTGATGTCGGCGTCGAGATCGAGCTTGCCCTGTTCGACGAGTTGCATGACCGCGGTCCAGGTGAACACCTTCGTGATCGAGCCGACCCGGAACATCGTTTCAGGCGTTACGGGTGCGCGGGTCTTCATGTCCGCGAAGCCGTAGCCCTTCGCAAAGAGCAATTTGCCGTCCTTCACGATTGCAATCGTGGCGCCGGCGATGTCGTTTGACTCGATCTGAAGCGGGACGAGGCCGTCGAGAAATGTCTCGACGTCCGTGGGCGTCATTTCCGCCCGAACGACTGCGGGCGCCGATGCGACCGGCGTTTCCGCCCGCACGGCGCCAAATCCGAACGCCGCCAACAAAAGAAGAACGCTTCCCCGGAACCATCCGGGTGAAAGCCGTACGCCCGCCATCACAATGCCCCCGAAGGCCGGGTCTTCGCGCCCACCTTCCCAGTCCCATTCAACACTGCGGCTCGCGTGGCGATCAATGGAGGTTCGGTGGTTAAGCGCCGGGCGCATCGGGTACCGATCGTCGATTTGCGGCCGGAATGTGACTTTCGGGTTACGCGCGACGGGCATCACAGCGCCGGGCGCCGGTGCTGCTCTATCGTGGCTTCAACAAAGAACCGGCGACCCCCATGCGCATCCTCCTCATCAACGTGCCGCACCCGGCGATCGGCAGCCGCATTCCGAAAGAGCAGCTGCCGCCATTGGGGTTGCTCTCCGTCGGCGGGCCGCTGATCGATGCGGGGCACGAGGTCAAGCTGATCGACGGCGAGTTCGGGCCGATGAAGCACGCGGCGATCGCGGAGCAGGCGCTGGCCTTTGCGCCGGACGCGGTGCTGTTCGGGCATACGGGATCGACGTCGGGACATCCGATCGTGATGGAGGTCTCGCGCATGATCCGGGCGCTGATGCCGCGCGTGCTCATCATCTATGGCGGCGTGCATCCAACCTATTTCTGGCGTGACATCCTGAGCACCGAGCGGCAGATCGACATCATCGTGCGCGGCGAGGGCGAGGAAACCGTCACGCGCCTGTTCGATGCGCTTTCGCGCCAGTCGAGCTATGACGCCATTCCGGGGCTGGCCTTTCGCGTCGATGGCGACGTGCGGGCGACCGCGGCTGCGCCGGTGATCAAAGACCTGGACGCCTATCGCGTGGGTTGGGAATTGATCGACCACGCGCGCTATTCCTATTGGGGCGGCAAGCGGGCGGTCGTGATCCAGTTTTCGCGCGGGTGTCCGCATCTCTGCAATTACTGCGGCCAGCGTGGGTTCTGGACGCGCTGGCGGCACCGCGATCCGAAGAAGCTTGCGGCCGAGATTGGGCGGCTTCATCGCGAGCACGGCGTTCAGGTGTTCAACTTCGCGGATGAAAACCCCAGCGCAGGGCGCAAGCCGTGGAAGGCGTTCCTCGAAGCGCTGATTGCGGAGAATGTCGACGTGACGCTGGTCGGATCGACGCGGGCCGACGACATCGTGCGCGATGCGGATATTCTGCACCTCTACAAGGAGGCAGGGTTCGAGCGCTTCTTGATGGGGATGGAGAACACCGACGAAGCGACGCTTGCGCTGATCAAGAAGGGCGGGACGACCGCGGCCGACCGCGAGGCGATCCAACTTCTGCGCAAGCACGGAATCCTATCGCTTGCGACGTGGGTTGCGGGGTTCGACGAGCAGACGGACCGCGATTTCTGGCGGGGTCTGAGGCAACTCATTTCCTATGACCCGGATCAGATCATCACGCTTTACGCGACGCCGCATCGCTGGACGCCTTATTACAAGCTCGTCGAGCATCGGCGCGTGATCCAGCCCGATCAGCGCAAGTGGGACTACAAGCACCAGGTGCTGTCGATGCGGCACATGCCGGCGTGGCGCGTTTTCTTGTGGGTGAAGTTCATCGAGGTGGTGGCGCAGGCGCGGCCGCGCGCGCTGATGCGGCTTCTCTGGCATCCGGACAAGAAGATCCATCACGCGATCCGCTGGTACTACCAGATGGGCCGGCGCGTGTGGTTCCACGAGATGATCAGCTTCTTCCTGCGCGAGCGGCGCGTGAAGGACGGCGCGACGGTCGCCGAGTTCCTGGGCGCTTCGCAGGAGGCGGAAGAAGAATCGATGACGGTGAAGAAGCGGGCGGCGGCGTGACCCAGAGTCTCTCCATGATCGCTTTGGTGGTGCGCGACTACGATGAAGCGATTGCCTACTACACGAAGACTCTGGGCTTCGAGC
The DNA here is from genome assembly GCA_964561925.1 of uncultured Flavobacteriaceae bacterium. Taxonomy (GTDB): domain Bacteria; phylum Pseudomonadota; class Alphaproteobacteria; order Micropepsales; family Micropepsaceae; genus SZUA-430. The sequence continues at coordinate 6,800 of CAZLRW010000013.1, read as the reverse complement.
TTGTCGAAGATACTGTGCTCAGTCCGGCGAAACGTTGGGTGATCGTCGCGCCGCCCGGTGCTGGCGCGCGATTGCTGCTGGCGAAGGCGGTGGGTGCGAACCAGGAGTCGCGGATCGGCGCTCAGACCGGCGGGCGCGTGTTTCTTTTTTTGGACACCGACGATTTCGCGCGCGACCACGCGCTCTATCTCTCGCGCGGCGTGAAGTTCGTCAGGCCGCCGAGTCTTGAGAGCTACGGCTGGGTGGCGGTGTTCGAAGATCTCTACGGCAACAAATGGGACTTGGTGGAGCGCAAGCGTTAGTTCAGCCGTTGGAAAAATTGCTCGACGGCGGCGTTGAATTCCTGCGGGCGTTCGAAATAGGCCGAGTGTCCGGCGTTTGCAATGTGCGCGACTCTGGCGCCTGGCGTCGTGCGGGCGAGAGCGTCGGCGGCGAAGGCTGGGATCAGGATGTCTTCATCCCCGACGATGAACTGGATCGGGCAGGCGATCGTCTTCAGGTCTTCAGGCGGGCGAGTGCGGGCGGCCATCAGCTTCGCGCCAAGCGTGTTTTTGTCGAGGGCCGCGTTCTGTTCGTCGATGTGGCGATAGAGCAGTTTGAGCGCCGGCTGCTCGCGCGCCATGCGCTCGCCCGCCGCGGGGTGAAGGCCGCGTTCGAACAGCTTTGGCACTTTCGCGAATTCGGTTTGGATCCACGGGTCGATGAGGAAGCGTTCGGGTTCAACGATCTGGCGTGGGTCGATCGTGCCGGTCGTGCCGGCGAGCACGATGCCGTTTAGGCCGCGCGGACGGGTCAGTGCGTATTCGACCGTTGTCCAACCGCCCATCGACTGGGCAACGATGCGCACGTCGTCGAGTTCGAGATGCGCGATGAGTGCCGCGAGATCGCCGGCGAAGTCCTTCGGGTCCGGGCCGTCCGCGATCGCCGACGACGGCGCGAAGCCGCGATGGGCGAACGTAACGCAGGTGAAGCGCGGCGCGAAGTGCGCGACCTGCTGGAACCACGACATATGATTGCCGCCGAGCCCGTGCGCGAAAACGATCGCGGGGCCAGCGCCGGTGACCTCGTAGTGGATGCGACAATCGCCGCGGTCGAGTGTGCCGAAGCGACGAACAGGTTGCGGTGCCATGGAGGATCAATCTGCCATGATTTGAGCGCAATTTGCGCTAGGATTGTTTCGACACAGGCGTTGGGGGCGCCGATGATCGTCTTGTGGCGCGGAACCATCTGGATCCTCGGGTCCTTGTCGGTGGCGGTGATCGCGCGCGCCACGTTCGAGTTGACGATCTCGCCGCCCGTCGATCAGGCGTTGGCGCTTTACAGCGATGCCGTTCGGATCGCCCTGGAGCCTGTTCGTCCGGCTATTGCGGGGCTGCTGCCTACTGTCGGCCGTACGCTCGACACGGGAGTCGACCTGCAGGCTCATTGGCCGCACATCTTTTTGCTGACGCTGATGCACCTTGCTCCGCGCGCTGATGCGAGCCGTGCCGGTGCCGATGGCGTTCTCTGGTGGTTGCAAGCGGCCGGAGCGTCTGTTTTGGCGGTCGTTATCGCTGCGATGCTTGCGGGGGCGCCGCTGCTTGGCGACAACATGCAGGCAAGTGTTGCGCTCGCCGTTCTCATAGCATGCGAACTGCTGGTGAATCTGTTCCATGATGTCGAAGGCACTATCGCCGAGCGAGTTTCCGAATTTGAAACGGGAGATACGAACCGACAAGTCACGTGGCGATCCATACTTCAATATGTGTTGTATCCGCTCGCAGGTCTGACGGTTCTTCTCGCCGCTGCGATCTACTACTTTGTGTCGCAAGCGGGCTGGGCCGGTGTCCTGATGTACTGGCAGTTGATACTCGGCTTCTATGTGGCCGGCGCCGTACTCATCCTGTCTTGGGCGGTTGTCCTGCAGCCGCGTGAGAAGCCGCGGACGCTCAGACGTAGCGTCTTCAGTGCACCGATCACGAACTTGGGGCGCGTAGGGCTCGGGCTCGCACTGCTCTGCATTGCCGTCGCGTTGGTCCCGGCAGGTCGTTCCGTCCGTAGGGGTACGCGGCGCGTCGCGTTGCTCGCGATGGCGTTGGCCTTTCCATTGGCGGCAGTATTCATTCTTGGACGCCTGGGGATCAACTCGCTTTTGGGGCGCGAAGAGATGGGACCTCCGGCACCTTCAGCGCTGGGACTGTTCATCGTGGGCGGAGCGGTCTTGCTGGGTGGTGCGGCGGTATTTGGATTCTTGGTAGAGAGCTAGATTACGCGCCGGTTTCCTTTGACCGCCAAATCTCCCGCGGCAGATGGAAGTGCAGGATTTCGACGGTGCTGTCGCCGGCGGCGGCCGACCGGCGTTCGGTTCGGTCGAAGATCCAGCCGTTCTCGCGCATCACCTTCAGGATGGGCGCGTTGTGGGACAGGACGGTGCACCGCGCCGTGTGCAATCCCATATCCTCGAAGAAGTAGCGGTACATCACGGTGCGGCTCTCACCGCGCGCGCCCTTGTTGCGCGCGCCCGTTTCGCCGACGAGGACGTTGACGAGGAATTCGCCGAGGCTTGGGTCGACGTAAACCGCGCGAATGCCGACGAGGCGGCCGGCATCTTTCTCGAAGATGCCGAGAAGGTGCGCCGTCGACCGATCGAACCGCGCGATGTAGGCTTGGAGAGCTTCTTGGCTGAGCCTCTCCGGTTGAACGTTCAGCATCCGCGCCGCTACGGGATCCAGCAGCCACTGTTGCCATTCGTCGGTTGCGTCGCCGGGTTCGATCGTCCGGACGACGTAGTGCGGTGTTTCGAGCCTTATCGTGTGCGGCTGCATCAACGATGGATCCCTTGCAGTTCCCGCCAGCGGTCGCGCGGGAGGCGAAAATGGTGGAGTTCGATCATGCCTGCACCGTTCGCGTCCGCCTTTCGACTCGTGCGTTCAAGAAGCCAACCGCGCTTTGCCATGCTTGCAAGCACCGTCTCGTTCGTTGCAACGACGTTGGCGTAGGCGACCTCCAAACCCCGCGTCTCAAAGAAATACCGGTAAACGACATGTCGCGATTGTGTTCGGGCGCCTTTGTCCCGCGCATTGCGTTCGCCGACGAGGACATTGACGTAGAACGCTTTGTGCAATGCGTCGATGTAAATGGCGCGGACGCCGACCAGCCGGCCGGTCTGCTTTTCGAAGATGCCAAAGAGATAGGATGTCTCGCCGTCGAAGCTGGCAATGTACGTCTCAAGTGCGTCTTTGCTTAGCCTGTCGGCGCGCGCATTGAGGCTCCGTGCGGTGTCGGTGTCGGTCAGCCATTCCGCCCAGTCTCCAAGGTTATCCGTCAGGTCTATTGTGCGGACGGTGTAGTCGGGCGTGTCGAGCCGGATGGCGGCGTTGTGAGATTTTGGTGCGGTTCTCAATACGTCGTCTCCGATCACCATGAGCCCGTATTCGGCATCGATGCCCAGGGCTCTTTCGGGGGGAGCGGCGTGCCCTTTTGCAGAAACTCGATCGAGACCTGGTCGGGTGAGCGGACGAACGCCATGCGGCCGTCGCGTGGCGGGCGATTGATGAGCACGCCGGCCTTCATGAGGCGCTCGCAGGTCTCGTAGATGTCGTCGACCGCGAAAGCGAGATGGCCGAAATTGCGGCCGCCCGTGTAGGCGTGTTCGTCCCAATTGTACGTGAGCTCGATCTCGGCATCCGGGCTTTCGGGCGCGGCGAGGAAAACGAGCGTGAAGCGTCCGGCGGCGTTCTCGGCGCGGCGCGTCTCCTTTAGGCCGAGCTTTCGGACGTAGAAGTCGAGCGCGTTGTCGAGGTTTCCGACGCGCAGCATCGTGTGCAGATATCTCATGACGCATCCCAGCGCATCATTGCGCGTTCGCCGAGGATTGGGCGATGTGATGGCGGATCACTTCGGTGACGATAAAGTTCAGGAACTTCTCGGCGAATTCGGGATCGAGTTTCGCGGTTTCGGCCAACGCTCTGAGGCGGGCAATCTGCTGAGCTTCGCGCGCCGGGTCCGCGGGAGGGAGACCTGCCTTCGCCTTGAGTGCACCGACTTGCTGCGTGAACTTGAAGCGCTCTGCCAACAGATGAATCAGCGCCGCGTCGATGTTGTCGATCGAATCGCGCAGCCGCTGCAACTCGGCGACGGTGGTCTTGTCGGCCATGGTCGTCCCTTAGATTCGGACTTGGGAGTCACGGCACATAAGCACAGCGCAAGGCGGCTGTCAGCCGAGTCAGGCGGCGTTCGTCAGCGCGGTGGTGGTAACGAGGCGGAACGCGGGAAGTTCGATCGTGACGGTCGTTCCGCGACCCAGTTCGCTCTCCAGCGTCATCGTGCCGCCGTGCAATTCCGTGAGACCCTTGACGATCGGCAGGCCCAGACCCGTGCCGCGCTCGTCCGTCGTGGCCACATCATGACGGGCCTGACCGAAAGATTCGAGGACTCGGCCGATGTCCTCGGGCTTGATGCCGATGCCGGTGTCTTCGACGGCGAGTGTCAGGGTGTCTTGGCCGGTCCGGGCAATCCTTACCGTTATCCGGCCCGCCTCGGGCGTGAACTTGACCGCGTTCGACAGAAGATTGGCGATTATCTGCCGCAAGGCGCGTTCGTCGGCGCGAACGGTGTTCCGCTCGTCCGCTTCGAAACAGAGCGTGAGCGATTTCCTGTTTGCTTGAGGTTCCACGAAGCGAATGACGTCGTGCACGAGGGCGGCTAGATCAATGTCGATTTCGTCGAGTTCGCGCTTGCCCGCTTCGATTTTCGAGAGGTCAAGGATGTCGTTGATCAAGCCGAGGAGATGTCTACCGCTGAAATGGATGTGCGATGCGTAGTCGACGTAGCGGTCGGCGGCGGCCTCGCCGAACACACGGTCTTTGATAATTTCCGAGAAGCCGAGGACCGCATTGAGAGGCGTGCGCAGCTCGTGACTCATGTTGGCGAGGAATTCGGATTTCGCGTTGCTTGCGGCCTCGGCGCGCTGTTGAGCGGCCGATGTGTCGATCAGGGCGGTCTGCAGCTTGTCGATGAGGTCGCGCTTGTCCATGCGCAGGCGAAGCATCTCATCGGCGAGCTGCCACACCGAGCGAGCGTAAAGGCATACGAGGCCGATGTAGCACACTTGCAAGAAACCGACGCCGAGGTTGTTCGGGTAGTCCTCGTGTGTGAGACCGATGTAGAGATAGATCGTCGCGTATGGGGCGAGGTTCGCTATGAGGACCGGGACGCTCGGCGCCGATTGCGCGCCCGCGCACGCGACGCAGCAGGCGAGGATTGCGTAGAGCAGCACGTTGTTCAATCGGTCGCCTTCCGCCCAAAACAAAACAGCAGTCAACGCAATTGCAAAGGAAGTGACGACGATCGTGCCGCAGATCGCGGGCGTCCAGCTGTCGATCCGGTCGGCACGCCCTTCGTCCTTCAGGAACCCGCGAAGCACGGCAACCGCGCCGATCCAAGCGATTGCGGTCGCGACGCCCCAACCCGCGACGAGCGTCACGGGGTTCCACTGTGCGAACAACACGGCGATGCCGACGATGCAAAACGGCAGCGGCAACAGGTTCGTCAGCAGATAACGCGAGGTGACTTCGAGTCGGCGCAGGCGCAGTTCCGTTTCGGGCGGAAGCGCCGAGGCTTCGCCGGTTTCGGAGCCGGATGGAAGCGGCTGCATCGGAACCCTCGCGCAGGATGCGAGGCGATCTTAGTCGGGTGGCGTTAACGTCGGGCTTAGCGGTCTCTTCCCGCGTGTTTCCGCGCCCGGACCTTAATGTTTGGCTAACGGCGCGTGAGCTGGAACGAAAGGTGGGTCTTCACTGCGGGCCATTCGGACGCGATGATCGAATAGACGCAGGTGTCCCTTAGAGACCCGTCGCTGTGGCGGCTGTGGTTGCGCAGCACGCCATCGAGCTTGGCGCCCAAGCGCTCGATTGCGCGTCGGCTCTGATGGTTGAAGAACGAAGTCCTGTACTCCACCGCAATGCAGCCAAGCGTTTCAAACGCATGCGTCATCAGCATCAGCTTGCATTCGGTGTTGAGCGGCGTTCGCTGAACCCGCTTGGCGTACCAGGTCGAGCCGATTTCGACGCGCCGTGCGGCCGCATCGATGTTCATGTACGTGGTCATGCCGGCCACACGTTGCTCTGCGTCGAGCACCGCAAAAGGCAGCATCGAGCCTTTCGCCTGGAGATCGAGACGCCGTTCGATTTCTTTGGCCATCGCGTCGGGCGCCGGAACGCTCGTGTACCACAGCTTCCAGAGTTCACCGTCCCTCACGGCGTCGACCATGCCGTCGCGATGAGCGCTTGTGAGAGGTTCGAGCGTCGCATGGTGGCCGCGCAATGTGACCGGTTCCGGCCAAGTCATGATCGTGTCCCGTTCTTTTGCGTGAGTTTAGAAAACCGAACGACGTGTTGTCCAACGTCGCCTGCATGTATGATCATGCCAGGGAGGATATCGCATGCGTCCGTTCTTGTTTGTCCTTACGCTGCTCGCTTCCGCGGTGGCTGCCGCCGCCGAGCCGATCACCTTGATGCCGACGGAGGGTGCGTTTGTCGCGCGCGACTTCAAGTTTGCGTCGGGCGAAACGCTACGTGAGCTGCGCTTGCACTATACGACCTTGGGCAAGCCGCAACGGGATCCGCAAGGACGCATCACGAACGCCGTCATGATCCTGCACGGGACCGGCGGCAGCGGGCAGCAGTTCTTCAGGCCGCAATTTGCCGACATCTTGTTTGCGCCGGGTGGGCTGCTTGATCCGGCAAGGTACTACATCATCCTTCCCGACGGGATCGGGCACGGGAAGTCGTCGAAGCCGAGCGACGGAATGCGGATGCGTT
>CAZLRW010000012.1:0-55160 GCA_964561925.1 uncultured Flavobacteriaceae bacterium | reverse complement strand
ACGCGGTGACGGACGCACTCGGCGTCAAAGAATTCGACATGCCCGCCACGCCGTCACGCGTGTGGGCAGCCATTCACGGGCGGCATTGATGCCCGGGAGCGCCGGCTTCCAGCCGGCTCTTCACGGGCTTGAAGGAAGTGCCGGCTGGAAGCCGGCGCTCCCAGGCAAGAATTAAGGAGACTCCCATGTACCAATTCCAATACTTCCGCCCGAAGTCGCTCGACGAGGCGAAGAAGCTCTACGAGAACAACGGCGACGCCAAGTTCCTCGCCGGCGGCCAAACGCTGATCCCAACGCTGAAGCAACGCCTCGCACAGCCGACCGCGCTCATCGACCTCGGCGGTATCGCGATGAGCGGCGTCAAAGTCGCGCCCGGCACGGTCACCATCGGCGCCGGCACGAAGCATTTCGACGTCGCCACATCGGCGGACGTGAAGAGCGCGATCCCAGCCCTCGCCCATCTGGCCAGCCACATCGGCGACCCGGCCGTGCGCCACATGGGCACGCTCGGCGGCTCGATCGCGAACAACGACCCGGCGGCCGACTACCCGGCGGCGGTCTTGGGTCTCGGCGCCACGGTCAAGACGACTTCGCGCACGATCAACGCCGACGACTTCTTCACCGGCATGTTCGAAACCGCGCTCGAGGAAGGCGAGATCGTCACCGAGGTCGCCTTCCCGGTGCCGGAGAAGGCCGCCTACATGAAGTTCCCGAACCCCGCCTCGCGCTACGCGATGGTCGGCGTCTTCGTCGCCAAGACAAAGGCGGGCGTCCGCGTCGCCATCACGGGCGCGGCGAGTTGCGTCTTCCGCGAGAGCGCAATGGAAGCGGCCCTCGCAAAGTCCTTCACCCCCGACGCCGTCGCCAACATCAAAGTCTCGCCCGCAAACCTGAACAGCGACCTCCACGGCACCGCCGAGTACCGCGCGCACCTTGTCACGGTGATGGCCAAGCGAGCGGTGGCAGCCGCGCAGTAGAAAAGAAAAGGCCGGCCGCAACACGCGCGACCGGCCCGACTGAACTCCAGCTCTAATCGCTTAGCGGCCGGCCGTGATCGACCACTTCGTCACGTTGCCCTTGTCGTCCTTCGTTTCCCACGAGTCGCCGGCTTTGCGGCTGTCGGTGGGGAAGCATGCCGGCTTCTGCTCCGGCGGCGGCGGCGGTTCGGTCTGCGTGAAGCAGGCGGTCTTGCCGTCGGGCGCGACCTTGTACGTCCCCTTCATCGTCGAGCCGTCGGCGTTCTTGCGTTCCCACGTACCGTCCTGATTGACGAACGCTTTGTCGGTCTTGCCGTTCGGACCCGTGATGTTGACGGTGTTGCCGTAGTAGCCGGCATAGGGATCGGCGAGAGCCGCCGTCGCACCGGCGGCAAACACCGCCACGGCAAGCAGAATGCGCTTCATGAAAGGAATCCTCCTGGTTTTCTGAAATAGGTCCCCACACTCGTCGTGTGGGCGCGGAGAGGGTGAGCACATCCGGCGCCCGCGCGCCAGCCCATGCGCGCAATGCGCGCCAGGGCGCCGCCTCACTCGCCCGTCAAGGGAGCAACGACCTGCCTTCGCGCGATCTGTGCCTCGCGGATCGTGATGTAGGCCGCCGCTCCGAAGATCACCAACCCGCCCAGAAGCGTCGCGACATGCGGCTGCTCGGCGAAGAAGATAAGGCCGTAACTCACCGACCAAATGAGCTTCGTCGCCTCAAGCGGCAGGATCGCCGACATCTCGGCCCGGCGAAACGCCTCGCCGTAGAGCCAAATGCCGATCGTCGACACGACCGCCAGCGCGAAGAGGCCGCCGAGGCTCGTCCAATCCGGCCAAATCCAATACGGCAGCGCGATGAGGCCCGTGATCGGCGTGAACACCGCGACCGTATAGAACCCTTGCACGAACGCACTCTCGGTCTTGCCGAGTTCGCGGATGATGAGTTGGCAAGCCGCCCAAATCGCCACGGAAACGAGGCATAGCAACTGCCCCATCGTCACCGTCTCGAAGCCGGGCCGAACGACGATCAGCATACCGGCAATGCCGACGCCGAGCGCGACCAGGCGGCGCGTGCGCAAAACCTCGCCCAAGAAAAGGATCGCGATCACCGTCGTCATCAGCGGCGCCGCGAACTCGAGCGCCGTCGCCTCCGCCAAAGGCACCATCGTCAGCGCCACAAACCAGATCACCATCGACACCGCGTGAAGCGTGCCGCGCAGCGCATGGAGCTGAAAGCGCTCCGTCGCGACCGACCGCGCGCCGTACCACACGACCAGCGGCAACAGGATCAGCAGTCCGAAAAACGATCGGAAGAACGCGATCTCCACCGGCGGCACGGCGGGCGCCAGTCCGCGGATCATGGCGCTGCCCGTCGCAAAACAGAACGTCGCGGCCAGGATGCAAACCATACCCGCCACGGGCCCGTGCGCCATTCCGCGCAACCCTTCCCTCAAGCGCCCGCCTGCCCTAGTTTCGCTTGAGATGGTTGAACCCCTGCCCGCATCGATCGACGAGACCCTGGCCCTGCTCGGTCGCGGCGGCTATGTCGCCGGCCGCGATTTGGCGACCGTGCTTTACCTGGCGCTGAAGCTCGAAAGGCCGTTGTTCGTCGAGGGCGAACCTGGCACGGGCAAGACGGAAATCGCGAAAGTTTTGAGCGCGACATTAGGCCGCCGCCTCATCCGCCTGCAGTGCTATGAAGGTCTCGATGTTTCATCGGCCGTGTACGAATGGAATTACGCGGGCCAAATGACCGCGATCCGCTTGGCCGAGCTGCAAGGCCAGCGCGACCGTAGCGTCATCGAAAGCGAAATTTTCACCGATCGCTTTCTGATCAAGCGCCCGCTCCTGCAGGCGCTGGAACCCCAGGTCGAGGGGCCGCCCGTCCTCCTGATCGACGAACTCGACAGGGCGGACGAACCGTTCGAAGCCTTCCTGCTCGAAGTGCTCGCCGACTTCCAAGTCTCGATCCCGGAACTCGGCGTTGTGAAGGCCGCGCGCCCGCCGATCGTCGTGATCACCTCGAACCGCACGCGCGAGATTCACGACGCGATCAAGCGGCGCTGCCTTTATCACTGGGTCGACTTCCCCGACGCGGCGCGCGAGCTCGCGATCGTACGACGCAAAGTGCCCGGTGCCGCCGAACGCCTGTCGCGCGAGATCGTGGCGTTCGTCCAAGCGCTGCGGAAGGCCGACCTCTTTAAGCAGCCGGGCGTCGCCGAAACGCTCGACTGGGCGCAGGCGTTGACCGCGCTCGACACGGTGTCGCTCTCCCCGGAACTCGCCGCCTCCACTATGGGCGTGTTGCTGAAGTATCAGGACGATCTCGCAAAGATCCGCGGCGCCGAGTTGGACCGGTTGATCGCACAAGCACGCAGTGCCGCCGAATGAGGCGCCCCGCATGATGTTCGCCGACAACATCGTCCATTTCGCCAGAACGTTGCGCCGCGTCGGGTTTCCGCTCGGCACCGGTCAAGTCAACGAGGCGCTGCGCGCGGTCGAAGCCGTGGGCGTAGCGCGGCGCGACGATCTTCGTGCGGCGCTGTTCGCAACGCTCGTGACGCAGCCCGGACAGCGGCATCTTTTCGACCAGGCGTTCGAAGCGTTCTGGCGCGACCCGCAGTTGTTCGAGAAGTCGCTCGCAGCGTTGCTGCCGCAGACGTTGATCCCGCCTCCCGAACTGCCCGATGCCCCGGGCGCCCGCCGCGTCGCCGAGGCGCTGCGCGGCAACGCCGAACTCCGCGACGGCGAGCAGCGCACGATCGTGGAACTCGACGCGCGCGACAGCGCGTCGGCCGATGACATCCTGGCCGCCAAAGATTTCGAACAAATGAGCGGTGAAGAAATCGCCCGCGCGAAGGCGGTGCTCGCACGCATGACCTGGTCCTTGCCGCGGCGCCTGACCCGCCGGACCGAACCCGCGCCCCGCGGCCACGCGTTCGACCTCCGCCGCACGCTGCGCAAATCGCTCAAGACCGGCGGCAACATCGTCCGTCTGGAACGCCGCCGCCGCCAGACACGCGAGCCGCCCCTGGTCGTGCTCTGCGACATCTCGGGCTCGATGAGCGGCTACGCCCGCATGTGCCTGCACTTCCTTCACGGGTTGACCCACACGCGCCGCATCCGCGGCGACGCAACGCACACGTTCCTGTTCGGATCGCGCCTCACGAATGTGACGCGCGCCCTGCGGCTGCGCGATCCCGACGAGGCGCTCGCGAAGGCCGCGGACCTCGCGCCCGACTGGGACGGCGGCACGCGCATCGCCGCGGCGCTCTCGCGCTTCAACCGCGACTGGTCCCGCCGCGTGCTCGGTCAAGGTGCCGTCGTGCTGCTGATCACGGACGGCTTGGAACGCGACGACGTGGCGGCGCTGGCCGCAACCGCCGACCGTCTGCACCGGTCGGCGCGCCGCGTCGTCTGGCTGAACCCGCTGTTGCGCTACGATGCGTTCGCCCCGAAGGCACAAGGCGTGCGCACGCTGATAGCGCATGTGGACGAATTGCGGCCCGTGCACAATCTTAACAGCATGACCGACTTTGCCGCGGCGCTTTCGGGCGCGGGCGGCAGCGGCATGTTGAACGCACTCAAGGCACGCGCCGCATGAGCGACCACGACAAAGTTCTCGAAACCGCCGAGGCCTGGCTCGCGCAAGGCCACGGCGTCGCGCTCGCCACCGTCGTCAAGACGTGGGGCTCCGCGCCGCGCCCCGCCGGCAGCCAACTCGCCGTGCGCAACGACGGCACGTTCGTGGGCTCGGTCTCCGGCGGCTGCGTCGAAGGCGCGGTGATCGCCGAAGCGCTGGAATCGATCGGCGACGGCAAACCGCGCAAGCTCTCGTTCGGCGTCTCGAACGATCAAGCCTGGTCCGTCGGGCTCGCCTGCGGGGGTCAAATCGAGATCTTCGTCGAGCGGGTGGAACCCGCATGAAACGCGCGACGCTCAAAGCCCTGATCGAGGCGCGCACGGCCGGGCGGCCCGTCGTCCTCGCGACGCGGCTCGACACCGGTGAGGCGCGCCTGATCGAACCGGGCGACCGCGATCCGCTCGCCGCCGCGGCCGCAACCGCCGCACAGCGCGACCAAAGCACGACCGTCGAACTCGACGGCGCCGCGTGGTTCCTCAACGTCTTCAACCCGCCGGCCAGGCTCTACATCGTCGGCGCCGTGCACATCGCCCAACCGCTGAGCCGCATGGCGGCCCTGACCGCCTTCGACGTCACCGTCATCGATCCGCGCACCGCCTTTGCGACCGGCGAGCGTTTCCCGAACCTGCATTTGATCGCAGCCTGGCCCGACGAAGCGCTCGCCGATTTGCCGCTCGATGCGCGCACCGCCGTGGTGACGCTGACGCACGACCCGAAGCTCGACGACCCGGCGCTGATCGCGGCCCTCAAGTCGGAGGCGTTCTACGTCGGCGCGCTCGGTTCGAAGAAAACGCATGCCGCACGCGTCGCCAGGTTGAAGGCCGCCGGCTTCGACGACACGGCGATCGCGCGCATTCGCGGCCCCGTCGGGCTCGACATCGGCGCGGTATCGCCCGCCGAGATCGCGGTCTCGATCATGGCCGAACTCGTGCAAACGCTGCGCAACCGCGCATGAAATTCGCGTCGTTCCCGACCGCCGAAGCGGAAGGCGCGATCCTCGCCCACGGCATCGCCGCACCGGGCATCGGCTTCAAGAAGGGCCGCATCCTCTCCGCCGCCGACGTGACAGCGTTGCAGGCCGCGAACGTCGCCTCCGTCATGGCCGCGCGGCTCGAGCCCGGCGACGTGGGCGAAGACGACGCCGCACGGCGCATCGGCCAAGCGCTGCGCGGACAGCACACGACACTGTCGTCCGCCACGACCGGACGGACGAATGTCTACGCCGCCGAAGCGGGGCTCGTAACCCTCGACGCCGCACGCATCGACGCGATCAACGCCGTGCACGAGAGCATCACGATCGCGACGCTCGCCCCGTTCGAGCGCGTCGAACCGCGCCAGATGCTCGCAACCGTAAAGATCATCCCGTTCGCTGCCCCCGACTGGGCAGTGAAGCGCGTCGAAGAACTTGCTTCGCCCCGGCCGATCGCCGTGGCCCCGTTCCGGTCGCGATCGATGGCGTTGATCTCGACCGCGCTGCCCGGCATGAAAGCCTCGCTTCTCGACAAGAACCGCGCCGTGCTCGCCGCACGCGCCGAGTCGCTTGGCAGCCGGATCGCATCCGAGAACCGCTGCGCCCACGAAACGGACGCCGTCTCTGCCGCGCTGAAAGAGACCCTCTCGTCCGAACCGGACCTCGTCCTCGTCTTCGGCGCCTCGGCGACCACTGACCGCGCGGACGCCGTACCCGCGGGTATCGCGGCCGCAGGCGGCACGATCGAGCATTTCGGCATGCCGGTCGATCCAGGCAATCTGCTCCTGCTCGCGCGGATCGGCACGACGGCGGTGATCGGCTTGCCCGGATGCGCGCGCTCGCCCAAGCTCAACGGCTTCGACTTCGTGCTGCAGCGCCTGTGCGCTGGCATCCCGGTGACACCGTCCGCGATCGCGGCGATGGGCGTCGGCGGATTGCTGAAGGAAATCCCAACCCGCCCGCAACCCCGCGACCGGCAGCTCGCGAAACCGCAGCGCGTGCCGAAGATTGCGGCGATCGTGCTCGCCGCCGGCAAGTCGACGCGCATGGGCGGCACGAACAAGCTGCTCATGAACCTTCACGGCAAGCCGATGGTCGCGCGCACGGTCGCCAACATCGCAAAGAGCGCCGCACAACCGATCATCGTCGTCACCGGCAACGACGGCGAGAAGATCGGCCACGCCCTGCAAGGCCTGCCCGTCAGCTTTGCCGCAAACCCGCGCTACGCCGAAGGTCTGTCGACATCGCTCAAGGCAGGGCTCGCGGCGCTGCCCGAAGGCATCGACGGCGTGCTCGTGTGCCTGGCCGATATGCCCGCGGTGACGCCTGCGGCCATTGCAAAGCTCGTCGCCGCCTTCAATCCCGTCGAAGGCCGCGCGATCGTCGTGCCCGTGTTCGAAGGCAAGCGCGGCAATCCCGTCCTGTTCGCCGAGGCCTACGTCGCCGAAATGCGCGGCGCCGACGGCGACACGGGCGCACGCGCGCTGCTTTCGGCGCACGCAGAGGCCGTGTATGAGGTCGAGATGGACGACGCGGGCGTCCTGGCCGACGCCGATACGCCGGCCGCTTTCGCCGCCATCGAAGCCGGGTTCAAGGAATGACGGACGATCTTTACGCCAAGGAATTGCTTCGCTGGGCGGCCGACGCCAGCCGCGCCGGACGCCTGCCCGACCCGAAGCTGAGCGCGACCGTCAACAACGCGATGTGCGGCGACAAGGTGACGATCGAGTTCGCGCTCGACCAGGCGAACGAGGTCGCCGACTGCCGCCACGACACGAAAGCCTGCGTTCTCACACAAGCCTCCGCCGCCATCCTCGCTGCAAACGCAGAGGGCGCAACCGCCGCCTCGCTCTCGGATCTAAAAGCAGCCCTCACCGCGATGCTGAAAGAGGGCAAGGACGCCCCGGCCGGCAAATGGTCCGCCTACGGAATCTTCGCCCCCGTGCGCGAACACAAAAGCCGCCACACCTGCGTGCTCCTGCCGCTCGAAGCGGCGGAGAAGGCGCTCAAGGCTTGAACCGCCGTTCGATGAAGTCGCGGGCGGCGGCGAAGCCTCCATTGTCGAAGATGTCGTTGTGGCCGATGCCTTGGGGCCAAAACCCTTCCTTCGGCTCGTTCGCGGCTTCGAACAGGCGCCGACCCAAACTCTGCGGGATCACATAGTCGGCCTCGCCGTGCATCACGAGAAGCGGCTCGTCGACTTCATTGATACGTGCGATCGACTCGTACCGGTCCCACATCAGCAAGCCCGCGGGCACGATCGGAAAGCGCCATTGCGCTACGTCGACGGTCGAGGTGTAGGGCGCCTCGAGCACGACGAGTGCAAGCTCGCGCTCCGCCGCCATCTTCGTCGCAACCCCGCTGCCCAGCGACTGGCCGTAGAGCACCACCGACGTGCCGGCGACACCTTTCGCGTGGAGCCAATCGAGCGCCGCGCGGGCATCGGCGTAAAGCCCCTCCTCGCTCGGCGTGCCGCCGCTTCCCGCATAGCCGCGATAGGCGAGCATCAGCACGCCCATGCCCGCATCGCGAAAATGCGCAAGCCGGTAGCGCTGGCTCCGAAGCGAGCCGCCGTTGCCGTGGAATAGAAGAACCGTCGGCCGCCCCTCGGGCGCCGGCGTGTACCAGGCAACGACGTCGATTCCGTCTTCCGTCTTGAGCGCGATCTCCTGCACCCCCGCCAGCATCGGATAGAACGACGGCGGCACGCGGCGAATCTGATCCGGGAAATACATCAGATCGCGCTGGAACGCGTACATCGAAAGCACGATCGCCGCATAGCCGGCGGCCGCCACCGCGAGCACCATGGACCATCGCCGCATCGTGTCACCTCGTCTGCCGCAGCGCTCCGACGAAGGCGGAGCGGGGACCCAGCGCGACCGTGCCCGCGGTCAGCGAGGTCTCGCCGACCGTCACCAACGGTTCCGCGCCGTCGCCCACCGCAAATGAAGCGCGGCTTTGCGACAAATTGAAGACGCAAACGATGTGATCGCCGCCACGTGTGCGTTCGAAAGCCAGCACCTGGTCGTTCGCCGCAAGCACGTTCATGTCGCCCAGGGCCAAGACCGGGTGTTTCTTGCGCAGCGCCACGAGAGAGCGGGCGAACCACAGCGTCGAATTCGGATCCCGCTCCTGCGTCGCGGCGGCAAGAGCCCCGTGCGCGGGCGCGACCGGCAGCCACGGCTCGCCGTAGGAGAAGCCGAGATTGGGCTTGCCCGCGACCCACGGCATCGGCGTGCGGCAAGGATCGCGGCCCTTCGAATAAGGAAAGTAAAGTTCGCCGACCGGATCGCGAATCTGATGCCGCTCGATCGGCCCGTCCGGCAAGCCCAGTTCCTCACCCTGATAGAGCAGCACCGTCCCCTTCAGCGTCATCAGCAGCGCGAGGCAGAGCCTGGCAAGCGCAGGATCGCCCTCCATCGTCCGCCCATAGCGCGTGACCGTGCGCACCACGTCATGGTTCGAGAACGTCACGCACGGCCACAAGCCCGCGATGCCATCTAGGAACGCATAGTGCTTCGCGAACACGGCGGGCTTAAACGAGCGGTCTTCGAGGAACGTGAACGTGTACCCCGTGTGCAATCCGTGATCGGCACCCGCATAATGGCCGAGCAGTCCCGGCTCTTCCGAGAACTCGCCGAACACGAACCGATTGTCGTAGCCGTCCACGACCGCGCGAATTTCGTCGAGCACCTCGCGGTTCTCAGGCAGATTGCTGTCCCGAATCCGCCGCTGCAGGTTTGGCGCGTGCGCCCAGTGATGCGCCGTGCGCTCCGCCATCGGCACGGCCGGATTGTCCCGCAACTGCGCGTCGTGCAGATAGCTGTTCGCGACATCGAGCCGGAAACCGTCGACGCCGCGATCGAGCCAAAAGCGCAAGACGTTGAGCGCCGCCGCACGCGCCTCGGCGTTGTAGAGATTGAGCTTCGGCTGGCTCTTCAGGAACTTATGGAAATAGTACTGGCGCCGCAGCGGATGATACGACCACGCCGACCCGCCGAAGACCGAAAGCCAATTGTTCGGCGGCGTACCGTCCTCGCGCGGATCGGCCCACACATACCAATCGGCCTTCGCGCCGTCGCGCGACTTCAGGCTTTCCTGGAACCACGGATGCAGATCGCTCGTGTGGCTCAGCACTTCGTCCAGAATGACCTTGAGCCCGCGCTTGTGCGCTTGCTCGATCAATCGCTCGAAGTCCGCCATCGTGCCGAGCGAAGGCTCGATCCCGTCGAAGTCCGCGACGTCATAGCCGAAATCGCGGTTGGGCGACGGATGCACCGGCGACAGCCAAATCGCATCGACGCCCAACGCCGCGACATAGTCGAGCTTCGACTCGATCCCCTTCAGATCGCCGACCCCGTCCCCGTTCGAATCCGAGAACGAGCGCGGATAGATCTGATAGACGACCGCGCCCTGCCACCACGGCGTCATGGCGGCGACGGCTAGGCCATGTCCACCCGTTCGATGATGCGGGTGACGAGACCGTAGGCCTTCGCCTCCTCGGCCGAGAGCCAGTGGTTGCGGTCGGTATCCTCACGGACCTTCGACAGCGGCTGACCGGTTTCATCGGCGATCGTGCGATTGATGCGCTCGTGCATCTTCATGATCTCTTCCGCCTCGATCTCGATGTCGGAGGCCGTGCCGCGGATGCCGCCCAAAGGCTGGTGGATCATGAAGCGCGTGTTCGGAAGGCAGAAGCGGTGCGCTTTGTCGGCGGCGAGATAGATATGCGCGCCGGCCGAGGCGACCCAACCGGTGCCGATCGTCTTCACCTTGGGGCGCAGCGCCTTGATCATGTCGTGGATCGTGTCGCCGGACTCCACGTGTCCGCCCGGCGAATGGACGACGATCTTGATGTCCTTGTTCGGATCCTCGGCGGCCAGCGCCAACAGGTTCGCCGTCACGCGCTCGGCCATCTTCATGTCGACTTCGCCGAAGATCAGCACCGTGCGCGACTTGTAGAGCGCCTGCGAAATCGCGGTGAACGGCGGCGGCTCGGGCTTCTTGTCGTCTTCGTCCTTGTCCATGCGAAAGCGCGGAACCATGGGCCTTATTCCTCGTCAGAAGGGGATTCGGGAGAGCGGTTTAGCACCCCGCCAAGACCGGCGCCAAGCCGTCAATTCACGCCCACGACCTTGGCCAAACTCGGCCCGATTTCGGCGTTGATCACAAGGTCGGCCATGTGGTCGAGCTCGGTCGGGTCGCGGTTGAGAATCACCAGTTTCGCGCCGTGCCGCTTGGCGGCTATCGGCAGGCCCGCCGCCGGATAGACGACGAGCGAAGACCCGATTGCCAGGAACAGATCGCATTCGAGCGCGGCCTCCGTCGCCCGCTCCATTTCCACTTCGGGCATCGACTGGCCGAACGAGATCGTCGCCGACTTCACGATGCCGCCGCACGCGACACAAACCGGCGGCTCCTTCGTCGCCTTGAACACGGGCTCGATGTCGTCGAATTCGTGGCGCGCGCCGCAGTCGAGGCACTTCGCGTACGTAGCATTGCCGTGCACCTCGATCACTTTCGATGCGGGCACGCCAGCGCGCTGGTGCAATCCGTCGACGTTCTGCGTGATCACATCGGTCACTTTGCCGACGTCGACGAGCCGCGCCACCGCACGGTGTCCCGCATTCGGTTCGGCCTTCTTCAACATCGGCCGCCCGTCGAACAGCCGCGTCCACGCTTCCACCCGAGCCTCGTGCGACCGTACGAACTCGTCGAAGTAGATGACCCGATGCTTGCTCCAAATGCCGCCGGGACTGCGAAAGTCGGGAATACCGGACTCGGTCGAAATCCCGGCACCCGTGAACACCACGGCGCGCGTCGAACGTTCGATGAGGCGTTTCAGATCGTCGAGCATGGCGTCACCATGCCACGACCGGCGCACCCGGCGGAAGCTGCCGCGACCGTAGGCCTTGCGCTATGTTTCGCGAACCATGCCCTTGCCCGAAATCCTCACCCTGCCCCGCCTGCACGAGATCGCGGCACCCGTCTACCTCGCCTTCCTGCTCGCGGAATATGTCCTCGTGCGTAACGGAATCGTCGCCGGCCGCTTCCGCCGCGAGGACACGCACACAAGCCTGATCATGGGCATCGGCAGCATCGTCTCGGCGCTGTTCGTCGGCGCGCTCGGGGTGGGCGTCGTGCTTTGGGCGTATGAGAACCGCATCGCCACGATCGGCTTCGCGTGGTGGGCGTTCGTGCTTTGCTTCGTACTCGACGACCTTCGCTTCTATTGGAGCCATCGTATCCAGCACCGCTCGCGCTGGTTCTGGGCAGCCCACGTCGTCCATCATTCGAGCGAGCACTACAATTTCTCGACCGCGCTGCGGCAGCCCTGGACGGGACAGATCACGGGCCTCGTCATGCTCGCGACGCCGCTCACCTATCTCGGGTTCCACCCGGCGCTCATCGGGTTCTGCGCATCGCTGAACCTCGTTTATCAGTTTTTCCTGCACACGGAGGCGGTCGGGCGCCTCCATCCGTGGATCGAAGCCGTGTTCAACACGCCCTCTCACCACCGCGTGCACCATGCGTCGAACCCGCGCTATCTCGACGCGAACTACGCCGGCACGCTGATCGTGTGGGACAAGCTGTTTGGAACGTTCGTGCCCGAACTCGATCGCGACAAGCCGATCTTCGGCCTCGTGAAGAACATCGACACGTTCAACCCGTTCACGGTCGCGCTTGGCGAGTACTGGGGCATCGCAAAAGACCTGTTCAAGAACGGCGTCCCGCTAACCGGCCGCTGGAACTACCTCTTCGCCCCGCCCGGCTGGAGCCATGACGCAAGCCGCCTCGACTCGCATGCGATCAAGCGCGCGTTTCTAAGCGATCATCCTGAAGAAGCCGGAACCGAAGGCCTGCCGCGCGCCCTGCTCGCGACGGCTTAGACCGTCACCGCAGCGCGAACGGATGCAGGCCCCATTGCCAGGTGAAGGCAAGGAAACCGATGAGCGCGAGCGTCAACAGCGCATAGCCCGCCTGCGCCAACCGCGCCCGCGTTCCCGTGCCAAAGCCCATCACGCTCCACACCGCCATCGGCACGACCATAAGCCCGATCGCAACAGGGGCCGACACCAGCGCCATCAACAGCGTCGACGGCCCGTGAATGATGTCGAGCGGCACCGGGTCGGCGAGCAACCCCGCCATGCCGATGAGTGTGATCAACGTCAGCGCCGCCGCCGCAAACGCGGTCAACCGCGGGAAGAACGTGATCGCCGCTTGCGGCTCGCCGAACAGCTGGCGGCTCAAGAACCCGTTCGTCCAACCCCAGAGCGCCATCAAACAAAACGCGACGACGAGCCCGAGCACGACGGACCACATCGCCCACACGCTCGCGCCTTCGACCTTGTCGTAGACGTCGGCGTCGATCGCAAGCTGCACGCCGCGCCCGTCACCGAGGACGGCCGCCTTCCATTCGAAATCCGGATTGACCCAGGTGCCGTTGGCGCGCGGCAGGAAGATGTAGTCCTGCCCGTCCGCAAATTTCACCGCCAGCCTGCCGTCGCCCGGCGCCGATAGCTTGATCTGCCCGGCTGCGGCCGCCATCGACGTAAAGTCGGCGCGCGCGCGGCGGGCGGACATGTACGTTCCTGCCACGGCGCGCGCGCGCATCTCGGCGCTCGGATTTGTCTCGGCGACGATCGGCGCCTTGGGCGGCCACAACAAGTCGAACAATCCCTTGCGCAAAGCCTGGCTCGCGGAGGGTCGGCACGCACCGTTCGTCGCGACGAAGAAGCCGGTCTTCGTTTCCGGCACCATGACAAGCTGCGCGCAAAAGCCGGTCCACGAACCGTCGTGACCGATCCAGCGCACGCCGTTGCGCCGCCCCTCGGCAAAGCCGTAGGCCCATCCGTCCAGACCTTCGGCCTGCACGAAGTGCCGCGCGTGCATGGCATCGATCGTCTGCGGCGTGAACAGCTTCTCGTCTTCGCTGTAAGAGCCCTGGTTCATATGCACGAGCATGAACTTCGCGATGTCGCCGGCGGTCGTGATCATGTCGCCGGCCGGCCCGATCGTGATCCGGTCGAGCTCCGCGCGCTTGAAGCCGCTCTCGTCGCCGCCTGCAAGGTAAGGCACCGCCATCTCTTGCGGCATCGGATAGGGCACGCCGAACGTCGTCGCACTCATCCCGAGCGGTGCAAAAATGTTCTGCTGCGCGTAGGTCGCGAACTCCTGCCCCGCGACCGTCTCGACGATGTGGCCCGCGAGCGCGTAGGCGTGGTTCGAATAGGCGAACGTCTTGTTCGGCGCGAGCGCGCGCGGCGGCATGGCGCGCGCCAGATGTTGACCCAGCGACTCGACGAGCCCCGTCAGCGGCACGCTCATGCCCAGATACCGGTCGTCGAAACCGGCCGTATGCGTCATGATGTTGGCAAGCGTCACCGGCTCGGCGTAGACGGGCTGGATCTTGAACGCAGTCAGATAGGTGTTCACGTCGGCGCTGATGTCGACCTTGCCCTGTTCGAAGAGCTGCATCACCGCAGTCGCCGTCACGAGCTTCGAGATCGAAGCGACCCGAAAGCGCGTACGGTCGGGATCGACGGGCACGCGGCCGCGAATGTCGGCAAAGCCGTAACCGGCTTTCAGCGTGATCTTTCCGTCCTGAATGACGAGAACGGCGGCACCCGGAATCTCGCGCGCCGTCAGGAGCGCCGTCATCATACCGTCGACATAGGCTTTGACGGGTGTCGGCGCCGCGGGCGCCGGTGCCGCTTCGCCGGCCACAACCGCTCCGCCCAAAACGGGTTCCGCATCCGGTTGCGGCACGACCGTAAGCGGCCGCGCCGGCAGCTTCTTGCCCAGCGGCCCGCTCTCCTCGCGCGGCGGCGCCTGCAGCATCG
The DNA here is from genome assembly GCA_964561925.1 of uncultured Flavobacteriaceae bacterium. GTDB lineage: Bacteria > Pseudomonadota > Alphaproteobacteria > Micropepsales > Micropepsaceae > SZUA-430. Next base: position 40,724 of record CAZLRW010000012.1, on the reverse strand, counting down.
GCATGCTGAAATTCGACGGCGGGAAATCGTCGGTCGATGCGGGCGGCGCGTCGTCGGCCGCTTGCGCGAGCGCGAGCGGCGCACACACGATCCACATCAAGCAGAGAAGCAGAAAACGCCCACCCATCAAGGGCCCCCGAAGCCAGTGCCCGCGACTGTATCGGGGCGCCGTGCGATCATCTACCCGCCCCGTACCGAAATGATCAACAACGGACGAGCGATAGGAATACTAACCGCCGCAGCCTTTGCGTGTAGTAAACGAATCCCTTCTCGCCGGCGAGGCAGGGCACTACTTCAACGTGTAGCGTCAAGCCTTTACAGCGCCAGGCTTTCCCGCCTCGATGACGAACGTGCCGAGCGAGCCGTCCTTCGTCTTCGGATCGCGCACGTCGTCGACGACCCGCAGATTGGCGGTCAATGTCTTGCGCCCCGCCTCGCAAAGAATGTAGCCGCGCTTGCGGCTGTCGAAAAACTTGATGTGCGGATTGTCGGGCAGCATCGCCGCGAACTGGTCGTAAGGAACGCCGGCTGAGCTGATCGATGTTCCCACGAGTTCGGTCGCGACCGTCGCCGAGTTCGGATCGCGAAAATCCTGCTTCACGTCGTTGACCCAGAACGAATGAATGTCGCCCGTCACGAAAACGGGGTTGGCCACCTTCGCGCGCACGAGCGCCGCGATCAGGCGTTCGCGCGCCTTCGGAAAACCGTTCCAGTCGTCCGTCCACCACCCTTCGACGTTCTCTTTCGTTTTCTGATAGAGGCGCGAGAACATTTCCGCATTGCCGACGATCGTCCAAAGCGACTTCGAACGCGAGAACACGCCGTTAAGCCAGCGCTCCTGATCGGCGCCCAGCATGCTGCGCCCCTCGTCGAACAATTCCTTGCACTCCGCAGTGACCACTTGGCCGCCGCCGTCTTCCTTCGAACGGCACGCGGCCGGCGAACGGTATTGCCGGTTGTCGATCATCGCAAAGTCGACGAGATCGCCGAACACCGAACGCTGATAGAGTTGCATGCCCCCGTCGCGTGGAATTGCGACGCGGCGCAGCGGCATGTGCTCGTAGTACGCCTGGTAGGCCGCCGCGCGCCGCTTCACGAACGCAGCCGGGTCCTGCCAATCCTCCGACTCGAGCGCCTGATAGTCGTTGTCGACCTCGTGGTCGTCCCACGTGACCAGCCACGGGCAATGCGCATGCGCGCGCTGAAGCAGAGGATCGGATTTATAGAGCGCGTGGCGGTCCCGGTATTCCTCCAGCGAGAACGGCTCGGGACCGTCGTGGCGGCGCACCGGATCGCCCCATGACGACTCGTAGATATAGTCGCCGAGGTGCACGATCAGGTCCGGATTGTCGTCCCGCATGTGGCGGTAGGCGCTGAAATAGCCTTGCTCGTAGTGCTGACAGGACGCGATCGCAAAGCGCAGCTTGTCCATCGCGCGTCCGATTTCGGTGGCCGTCCAGGCGCGGCCGACCGGACTTGCCTCGCCGCCGGGCACGCGAAACCTGTACCAATAGGGCCGCCCTGACGCGAGACCGCGCACCTCCACGTGGACGGCGTGCGCAAGCGCCGCCACGGCGCGCGTCTCGCCCCGCGCGACGACGTTCCTCATCCCCTCGTCCGACGCGACTTCCCAAATCAGGGACACGACATCGTCGCGCAGCGCGCTTCGGTCGAGCGGATTGGGCGCCAGCCGCGTCCAAATGACGAAGCCGTCGCCCACCGGATCGCCGGACGCGACGCCGAGCGAGAACGGATAAGCGCTGAACTTGCTGCGCGCCGAAGCTTGCGATCGGCACGCGCTGAGACCGGCGCTCGCGACGGAAACGGCCGCGAGAGCGGCCGCACGTTTGAGCAATGCACGCCGGCTGACTTGATGCGCGTCCGTCATCGCAATCTCCCCCCAGAAACTTTCGATCGGCGGCGAACAATGAGCCTCAGCGCCGCGCGCGCTGCAAGAGTTCGCGCATCGACACAAAACCTTCAGCGAAACGTCACAGCCGAATTCCCCCGTGCACGCTGGCCCGCATGCATCACGCAACGCGGCACGAGGGCGTTCGGCCGCGTCATCCGCGCGCACTGCTGCTTCCCGCAAGCAACACAAAACGGACCGCACCGGCTTCGTCATCGAATCGTCGTCGAACGGTCGCGAGACGGCAACGTCGCTCGCCGATTCGAAGGGTGGGGACACCGGAGGACTCCGGTGTGGTTGATCAATCGCGGGGGGCGATATGCATTTTTCGTCGAGACTTCTTGGCAGTTCTGCGCTTTGCGCGGCTGCGCTTCTGACAATGACTGCGCCTGCCTACACGCAAGCCGTATCGTCGAGCATCCGCGGCGAGGTCGTCTCGGCGGCGGACGGCGCGCCGGTTTCCGACGCATCGGTCGAAATCGTCGACACGCGCACCAACGCCACGCGGACGTTGGCAGTTCAAGACGGCACGTTTAACGCGCCGGGCCTCGACGTCGGCGGCCCCTACACGATCCGCGTCCGCGCGCCGGGCTACCGCGATGCCGAAATCACCGGCGTCTTCGTCACCTTGGGCGAACCGCTGCGCGTACGCCTGGAACTTGAGCCGCAGGTCGCCGGCGAGAAGGTCACGGTCGTCGGCCAGCGCAATCCGAAGCTCGACCGGCGCGGCGTCGGCGAGTCCTACAATTCCGAGAACGTGCGCGATCTGCCGTCGATCAACCGCGACTTCAAGGACGTCGTGTCGCAATCTCCGCTCGTCTACCAGGATGCGGGCACCGTCATCGGCGGAACGCAGCAGAACCCGCTGACGATCGCGGGCCAGAACCCGCGCTGCAACTCGTTCACGATCGACGGCCTGCCGGCAAACGACAGTTTCGGCCTGAACTTCAACGGCTATCCGACGGCCCGCGCCCCGTTGCCGATCGATTGGGCCAAGCAGGTTCAGGTGGCGGTCGCGCCCTACAACACCGAGTACAACGACTTCTGCGGCGGCATCGTCAACGTCGTCACCCGCACCGGCGGCAACGACCCGCACGGCAGCCTCTACTACTACTTCAAGGACCAGGACCTGATCGGCCGCAAGAGCGACAATCGCGCGTTCGCCAAGCCCGAGTTCCGCGAGGAGAACTTCGGCGCCACGCTCTCGGGCGCGATCGTTCCCGACCATCTGTTCTTCTTCCTGGGCTACGACCGCACGCTGCGCAACACGCCCGTGTCCATCGGGCCGGGCGAAGGCGCCGTGGCCGGAACGTTCGCCACGCAAGTGCCGGGCATCACGCAAGCGGAAGTCGACCAGGTTCGCTCGATCGCTCAGTCGGTCTATGGCTACGACCCGCTGGCGCTGTCGAACGTGTTCAAGGAAGACAACCAGCGCTGGGTCGGCAAACTGAACTGGCAGATCAACGACGCGCACCGCGTCCAGGTCGCCTACAGCGAAACGGAGGGCGGCACGCTCAGCACCCGCGCCAGCAGTTCCGCGACGCTCCCGATCCTGGGCCTGCCGTCGAACTGGTACATCGACGACGAAGAGATGATCAACTACTCGGTCCAAATCTTCTCCGACTGGACCGACAGTTTCTCGACGGAGTTCCGCGCGGGACGAGTGGACGTGTACGCGGAGCAGGCGCCGCTGGCCGGTGCCGAGTTCCCCGAGGTCTATGTCCGCACCAACGGCGTCGACAATGTCGCGGGCAACGGCGACGACGGCTACGTCGTCATCGGCCCGGATCAGTTCCGCCACTTCAACGTGCTCGACTATCAGTTCGACATCATCAAGCTGACGGGCACGTACAACGCCGGCGCGCACGTCGTGAAGGGCGGCTACGAGCGCAAGATGCTCGATATCTTCAACGGCTTCGTCCAAGGCTCGGACGGCATCTTCCGCTTCGACTCGATCGCGGACTTCCAAGCGGGCATCGTGGCGAGCGCGAACGACACGCGCCTCGCCGCCGGCCGCGGCCGCGAACCGATCCGCTATGCCAATGCGCCTAACAACAGCGAGCTTTCGGCGTCGGCGACTTGGGGCTACAACATCGACAGCGTCTACCTGCAGGACGATTGGGACATCGACGACAGGCTCTCGATCATGCTGGGGCTGCGCTACGACCGCTTCAGCGCAGAAGGCTCCATTCAGGAAAACGCGGGCTTCCGCACCGCCTACGGGTTCAGCAACACCAAGGACTTGAGCGGCCTCGACGTCGTTCTGCCGCGCGGTTCGATCAGTTACACGCTCGATAGCGAGAGCGAGGACGATCCTTCGTTCATCTTCCGCGGCGGCTTCGGACGCTACTCGGGCGGCTCGCCGAACGTCTGGGTTTCGAACAGCTACAGCAACAACGGCATCAACTACGTCCAGGTCCAAGGCACGCCGGGCCAAGCCGTAACGGGCGGAAACCTCCCGGCTGCGAACTTCCTCGGTCAGCCGCCGGTCAGTTTCGACCTGTTCGACGTGCCGGCGGTATTGCAGAACTTGCTCTCGTTCCAGACCGGCAACGGCCCGGTCAACGCGCTGGCGCCCAGCTTTCAGATCCCCTCGACCTGGCGGATGTCGGGCGGCGTCGACGCGACATGGCTCGGGTGGGAGTTCAGTGCCGAATACCTGCACTTGATCGCCCAAGACCAGCTCGTCTGGCGGGACCTGCGCTCGATCGACACCGGTGCCCGCACGCTCGCGGACAATCGCGTCATCTACGGTGCGAACCCGCTTCGCCCGAACGACGGCGGGCGCGACCTGCTGCTCTCGAACACGGACGAGGGCTCGGCAAAGTTCATCATCGCAGGCGTCGAGAAGGAGTGGGACACGGACGACGTCGGCAATTTCCGCTTGCGGGTGGGCTACACGCATTCGGACGTGCAGGACATCGGCTACGGCACCGCGTCGACGGCCGACTCGAACTTCCAGCAGCGTGCTTTCGTCAATCTCAACGAACCGTTGCTGGGCCGCTCGGACTATGAGCGCGAGCACCGTTTCACTGCCAACGCGCGGTGGGCCTTCCGGTACTTCGGCAATCTAGAAACGCGCCTGGGCTTCTTCGGCCAGCACATGTCCGGCCAGCCGTTCAGCTACGTCTACTCGAACAACCCCTACGGCGGGAACGGACAGTCGTTCCGCAATCTGCTTTACGTGCCGCAGGCCGATGCGGCGGGCAACGTGACGCTGACCTCGGACGCGAACGTCAATTATGCACCGGGGTTCAACATCGCCGCGTTCGATGCGTTCCTGAAGCAAAGCGGTCTGATCGAGTATGCCGGCCAAGTCGCGCCGAAGAACGAGTTCTTCTCCGACTGGTCGACACGCGTCGACATGAAGGTCGAGCAGGAAGTGAACGTGTTCGGCGATCATCGTGTTGTGTTCGGACTGGACCTGCAGAACATCGGCAACATGATCAACAAGGATTGGGGCCAGTTCACCTCGCCGAGCTTCTATCCGACGCAGGGCGTGGTCAGCGCCTCAGTCGGCGGCGGCGCCTGCGCGGCGCCGGCCGGCGAATACTGCTACTCCGGCACGATCGGAACACCCGGACAGATCGTCAACGTCGGCTATCCGTCGTCGGTCTGGCAGGTGCAGCTGGGCGCGCGGTACGAGTTCTAAGCGGAAGTATTGCGTGACGATTTTGCAAAGGAGCCGTCGCATTCCTTTCATTTGACTTCGACCACCAAACATTATTCTTGGTGGTCGACCGCTCTTCGGGCGGCAGTTGCGTAGCCGTGCCTCTTTCGACTTCGACTATTCCTCTAATGCCCTCTAAACTTGAGCGGGTCGCCCTTGGGCTTCCCGCTCTTTTTCTTTGATTCTGGCGCCGGTTGTACGAGGCGCGGCGAACATCCCGCCGAAAGCGGCAGCGACAATGTGCGCGGGGGTCGTTCGTCGGCCGGTCGGCGCACTTTTCCGGCGCCGAAACGCGCCGCTGCAACTCTGTGATCGACCCATCACAAAAGCTTCATGGCGGCATGGTTCACGTCTCGTGCGGCGGGAAAGGCCTTTGATCGCGCTTCGCGAAGGCCGCTGCCGCGCAACGACCACACAAGGGGTTTTCATGCTCAAGAAATCGACCATGGTCGCGCTGCTGGCCGCCGTTTCGGTCAGTGCCGTCGCCATAGCCTCGGACACCCTCGATCCGCGGTATAAGGAGTATCAGCCCACGTCCGGCGTTTCCGGCACGCTGAAGTCGATCGGCTCCGACACGCTCAACAATTTGATGACGCTGTGGGCGGAGGACTTCAAGAAGTTCTACCCCGGCGTGAAGATCGAAATCGAAGGCAAGGGTTCGTCGACGGCGCCGCCGGCGTTGATCGCGGGCACCGCGCAGTTCGGTCCGATGTCGCGTCCGATGCGTCCCGCCGAGAAGGACTCCTTCGAAGCGAAGTACGGCTACAAGCCCACGGAAGTCCGCGTGGCGGTCGACGCGCTCGCCGTGTTCGTCAACAAGGACAACCCGCTGAAGTGCCTCTCGATCGGCCAGATCGACGGCATCTTCTCGATCACGCGCAACACCGGTTCGCCCGACATCAAGACGTGGGACCAACTCGGTCTCGGCGGCGAATATGCCGGCAAGGCAATCTCGCTCTTCGGCCGCAACTCCGCGTCGGGCACCTACGGCTACTTCAAGGAAGTCGCCATGGCGAACGGCGACTTCAAAGGCAGCGTGAAGGAACAGCCGGGCTCGTCCGCGGTCGTTCAGGGTGTTGCCAGCGACAAGTTCGCGATCGGCTACTCCGGTATCGGCTATCGCACCGCTGACGTGAAAGCGATTGCGGTCTCCGGGCGCGACGGCCAATGCCACGAACCGTCGCAAGCCAACGCTTACGCCGGCAAGTACCCGATCTCTCGCTTCCTCTACGTGTACGTGAACAAGAACCCGTCGGCGGCGCTCGACCCGCTGCGCGGCGAATTCTTGAAGTTCGTTCTGTCGAGGAACGGCCAAGACGACACGGTGAAAGACGGCTACTATCCGATGCCGTTTGTTTTCGCGAACGAAGATCGTAGCAAGCTGGGATTGAACTAGCATACGTTTGACTGCTCCGGCGGGCTGTTCGGCCCGCCGGAGTTTCGTGCGCCTGGGGGCAGTTGCACGAATGCGGGGGTCCGGGTTTAAAGAAACCCGGCTAAAACAGGTGGACTCGAATGTCCCAAACCGATGCGGGGGCGCCGGCGGCGAAGCGGCCGGCTTCAGTCGTCTACAAACGTGACAAGAAGACGAAGGCGTCGGTCCTGTTCACCGACGCGCTTGCCCGCTACAGCATCTCGATAGGCGGCACGCTGGTAATCATTGCCGTCTTCACGATCATGCTGTTCCTGCTCTACGTCTGTTGGCCGTTGCTCGACGGCGGCCGGGTCGACGCGACACGAACGTTTGCTCTCGGGACGGCCGATACGCCGTTCCTCGAATCGCAGATGGACGAGCATCAAACGATCGCCGTCGACCTGCAGCCCGACGGCGTGATCAAGGCGTTCCACGTCGGCACCGGCACGCCGATCGAGGCGCCGAAGTTCGACCTCGGCGGCCAGGTCGCGACCGCCTTCGCCTCGACGCTGCGCGGCGACGACATTCTCTTCGGCTTTCAGGACGGCACCATCCGCACCGGCAAGCTGAATCTGACCGCACAGATCACACCCACCGAACAAGCGCCCGCGGATCTCCGGAAGTTGGACGACCGCGACGCCACCGACGGCCGGCAGGTTTTCTCGCGCATCCCCGGACAGTTCCGCCGCACTGCGGTTGAGATAGCGCTGGATGCGCCGGCCCAGATCGCCGACCCCGGCGTCGCGATCCTCAAAGCCGACTATCGCTTCGGCGGCACCGCTGAGCGCCCGCTGCGCACGTTCGTCACGCTGGATGCGACCGGCAAGCTGCGCCTGACGCAGGCTTATACCGAAATCAACATGATGACGGGTGAAGGCGCGACCCAGATCACGAACGCTGAAATCCCGCTCACCGCCAACGCGGCCGACGTCGCCAAAATTCTCTTGAACACACCGGGCGACCGCGTGCTCGTCGTCATGCGCGACGGCAAGATTTATCGCTACAACACGCGCAACTTCGCGAACCCCGAACTCGCCGAAACCGCACAGGTCGAACCCGCGGGCGTCGAAGTCACGGCGATCACTTACATGAATGCGGAGAACTCGATCATCGTCGGCGGCTCCGACGGCTCGATCTCGATCTGGTTCGGCGTCGACCGCAAGTCGAAGGAAACGACGGACGGCATTGTGCTGACGAAAGTGCACGCCGACTTTGTCAAACAGCCCGCCGCCATCACCGACATTCGCGTCAGCCAGCGCACGCGAATGTTCACGACGGCCGACGCGCAAGGCAACGTCTGGGTCCGTCACGGCACGACCGAACGCACGCTGCTCGAGCTTCCCGGCACGCCCGACCGCAACGGCCTTCAGGCCACGATGTTCGCCCCGAAGGACGACGGTGTTCTGGCGATCGGCAAGAACGGCCAAGCCCTCCTCTGGAAGATCAACATTCCGCATCCCGAGACGACGCTTCAGTCGATCTTCGGAAAGGTCTGGTACGAAGGCTACAGCGAGCCGTCCTTCGTTTGGCAATCGACGGCGGGTACGGATGCGGTCGAGCCGAAGCTGTCGTTGATCCCGCTCATCTTCGGCACGTTCAAGGCGGCGGTCTATTCGCTGATGCTGGCGATCCCGATCGCCCTTCTGGCCGCGATCTACACGTCCGAATTCGTGCCGCCGCGCACGCGCGCAGTGGTCAAGCCCGTCATGGAACTCATGGCGACCCTACCCTCCGTCGTCGTCGGTTTCGTCGCGGCGCTGGTGTTGTCGCCCATCGTCGAAAACTGGATCGCCGCGATCGTCATCGCGTTTGGCGTAATTCCGCTGGTCCTGATCACGATGTCATTCCTCTGGCAGCTGTTGCCGCCGCCGGTTGCGAACCTGCTCGACGGCGTGCCGAAACTGTTCGCCTATCTTCTGGCAATTCTCGGCGCAATCTGGCTGAGCCGATTGGCCGGTCCGCTGGTCGAAACCGCGTTCTTCGGCGGCGACTTCAAGAAGTGGACGACCGGCGAGGGCTCGGCCCAGCCGTTCCTGTTTCTCGTGCTCGTCCCCGCATCGTTCGTCCTCGTTCTCATCGCGACGCGACCGATCTACAACGCGGCCTATCGCCTGAACCTTCGCGAAATGCCACCGTTCTTCGCAGCGGCGCGCGAGCTGTTCGGTTGGTTCGTCATCGGCGCCCTCGCACTCGGTCTTGCCTGGGGGCTCTCGATGCTTCTGGATCAAGTCGGTTACGACGCCCGTGGCGGTATCGTCGACACCTACGTGCAGCGCAATGCCCTGGTCGTCGCGTTCGCGATCGCCTTTGCCGAGATACCGATCATCTACACGATTTCCGAAGACGCTCTGAACGCGGTGCCGTCCTACCTTCGCTCCGGTTCGCTCGCCTGCGGCGCGTCGAAGTGGCAGACGACGAGCTGGATCGTGCTCCCGACGGCCGCATCGGGCATCTTCTCGGCGATCATGATCGGGCTCGGCCGTGCGGTCGGCGAAACGATGATCGTCGTCATGGCGACGGGCAACACGCCGATCCTCGACGTCAACATCTTCAACGGCCTGCGCACGCTCTCTGCCAACATCAACGTCGAGCTGCCGGAAGCTGTAAGAGACTCGACGCTTTACCGAACCCTGTTCCTCTGCGCGCTCGTCTTGTTCGTGATGACCTTCGTCATCAACACGATCGCCGAACTCGTCCGACAGCGCTATCGCAAGCGCGCGGCGCAACTCTAGGCGAGCGGAGCCCACGAGATGAGCGACACCACCGCAGCAGCGTCCCCCCCGGTTGCCCCCGCCCGGCGCATCGCCCGAAGCGACCTGTCAGCACGCGGTGAACCCTTTGTCTGGATAATGGGCGCCGCTCTTGTCGTCGGCCTCGCCATGATCACGGGATTCTTGGCTTTCGTGATCTTTGTCGGCGCTTCGACGTTTTGGCCGCAGCCGATCGCGGTCGTCACGACGGCCCAGGGCAAAGTTGTGGCCGGAGAGCCCTTTCGGACCGAAACCTTCAAGCCGCGTCCCGAGCAACTCGAAGGCGTGTCGGCGGAGGCTCGCGCGAAAGTCGACGCCGACCTCGGCGTCGTCGAGCGCACGCTCTATCGCGTCGGAAACTACGACCTATTCGGCGAGGACTTCGTGTGGGTGCCGAGCTTCGACGTGAAGTCGGTCGCTTACCCGAAGGACATGTACTTCACCGAACGGCTCGAGTGGGGTCCCTTCGTCGGTCGCATGAAGGAACTCGACACGGCCGGCACCAAACAGGCAAACCCGACCAACGGGCAGCTCCGCGAAGCACATGCGCTCGCCGTCGTCCGCCGCAGCGAAATTGCGCAGATGGAAAAGGTCGAAATCGCGGGGATCAACCACGACATCGAAGCGCTGCGCCTAGGCATCCGCACGGTGGAGCTGGAGTACGGCGCCGGCAGTTCCGAAGCAAAGGCCGCGAAAGCGAAAGCGGCTGAAGAAACCGCCAAACTGGAAGCGCGCTACAAGGAGCTGGAGCAGAAGGTCACCAGCCTCCGCCAGCTCGACGAAACCTACACCGTGACGTTGGAAGCGATCGACGGTCAGACGAAGACGCTGCCGCTCTCGAACCTGGTCCGCTTCTATCCTGCGAACGACCTGTCGATGGAACAGAAATGGTCGATCTACGGTGCGCGCTGGGTGGAGTTCATCACCACCCAGCCCCGCGAAGCGAACACCGAAGGGGGTATCCTGCCGGCGCTGGTCGGTACGCTGACGATGATGGTCCTGCTCAGCCTGGCGGTCGCGCCGTTCGGCGTCGTCACCGCGCTCTATCTGCGCGAGTACGCCAAGCAGGGCACGTTCGTCTCGTTCATCCGCATCTGTGTGAACAACCTCGCCGGTGTGCCGTCGATCGTCTACGGCGTCTTCGGCCTGGGCTTTTTCTGCTACATCCTGGGCGGATCGATCGACCAGATCTTCTTCCCGGAAAAGCTGCCGAGCCCGACCTTCGGCACCGGCGGTATGCTTTGGGCCTCGCTGACGCTTGCCCTGCTCACCGTGCCGGTCGTGATCGTCGCCACCGAAGAGGCGCTCGCCGCCGTGCCCCGCTCGATGCGCGAAGGCTCGCTCGCCTGCGGTGCGTCGAAGTGGCAGACGATCGCCCGCATCGTGCTGCCCCGCGCCGCCCCCGGCATCATGACAGGGCTGATCCTCGCCATGGCGCGCGGCGCCGGCGAAGTGGCTCCGCTGATGATCGTCGGCGTCGTCAAACTCGCGCCTGAACTCCCGATCGACCTGACAGCGCCGTTCGTCCACTTCGAGCGCAGTTTCATGCACCTCGGGTTCCACATTTACGACGTCGGCTTCCAGTCGCGGAACTCGGAGGCGGGACGACCCATGGTGTTCGTCACGACGTTGTTGCTGATAGCGCTGGTCTTGATGCTGAATGCGTTCGCAATCTCCGTCCGCAACCGCCTGAAGCGGGCATACCAAGCTGGTCAGTTCTAGGGGGCGATGGCGATGGCCAAGGCAGCAAGTGCAGTGCAGAACGACGAGTACGGGCAGACCGCCTATCACCCGAAGGCCGGCGATCAGGGCGTCAGCCTGAAGGTCGAGGACTTCAGTCTTTGGTACGGCGCCGCGCGCGCGCTTTGGCACAACACGCTCGACTTCCAGAAGGGCCTGTGCACGGCACTGATCGGCCCCTCGGGTTGCGGCAAGTCGACCCTGCTGCGCTCGATGAACCGGATGAACGACCTGATCGACGGGCTGAAAACCCAAGGTCAGATGACGCTCGAAGGCGAGCCCATCTACGGCCCGACGATCGACGTCATCGCGCTCAGAAAGCGCATGGGCATGGTCTTCCAGAAACCGAACCCGTTTCCAATGTCGATCACCGAGAACGTGATCTACGCGCTGCGGGTCGACGGCGTGACGAACCGCAAATTCCTGAAGGAAGCGGCCGAAGCCGCGCTCCGCGGCGCCGCCCTCTGGGAAGAGGTCAAGGACCGCTTGGAAGAGAGCGCCCTCGGCCTCTCGGGCGGCCAGCAACAGCGCCTCTGCATCGCCCGCGCGATCGCGGGAAATCCGGAAGTCCTGCTGATGGACGAGCCGTGCTCGGCGCTCGACCCCATCGCCACCGCCAAGATCGAAGAACTTATCGACGAGTTGCGCGGGCGCTACACGATCGTCATCGTGACCCACAACATGCAGCAGGCCGCCCGCGTGGCCGACAACACGGCCTTCATGTACCTGGGCCGGCTGATCGAGTACGGCGACACCAAGTCGATGTTCGAGAAACCTCAGGTCAAGCGCACCGAAGACTACCTGACCGGCCGCTTTGGCTGATTGGGAACGCCGGCTGTTTTTTTGCCGGTTTCCCAAGGCCGCGCCGGCTCGAAGCAGGCACTCCCGGGCTCTTGCCTCGGGCCAAGGCAGCCGATATGAAGCGCCCTCTTTGGCAGGCCGCCTATTCGCGGAAAGCCTGTGCGCCCTTCGTCTATCGGTTAGGACTCAAGATTTTCAATCTTGCAAGACGGGTTCGATTCCCGTAGGGCGCGCCACCTCAACGACACGCAGCGGTCAGCAATGCCTCGCCACGCGGCCGCTCGCAGGATCGAAACGCCCCCTGACGCACGTCTTATCCCGTCCCTAGATCGTTCGATTCACCGCTAAATTCCTACACGAACGGCGTCTCGGCACACGCTGCCGTCGTCCTTCTCGTTGCACCGCAACAACGAAAGCGCACATCGTGCGTGTCACGTACTTGTCATAATGCGCACAATGTGCATATTAGAGTCCAAGCAACACGGGGAAACGGCCCCGGTGGGCTCGCTCTGAGAAGGAGGATGGCACATGCGCTCCCCTTATCCGGTTTGGTTCTTCTTGGCCCCGCTGTGGCCGATCGTGGCGACCGGCCTCGTACTGCTCGGCATCTGGGCCCTGAACTGATCGAAGTTGGCAGTCGCGCTTGAGTGAGGCGCGGCTGCCGCCGTCTTACGTTCGCGACAGTCGAACGCGCGCTTTCGAGCGCTGGATATTTAGTTAACGCGATCGTTCGTTAGGCGAATACTTCCGCGCACACAAATCGATCACCTCCTCGACATTGAAGTTTCACGACGGTCTGGCACCTCGCTTCGCAGGTGAAATGGGCTGATTCGCGCGTTCGCGTCGCCAGCCCCAGCGCGAGGCGATGTCCATGACCGGATTCGAAGCTCTGCTCAGGCGCTCGATCGGCAGCGCAAACGGCACAAGCGCAAGCACGTCGGCCGCGCGGTCGGACCCCGCGTTCGCAAGGTCGCGCCGACCGCTCCGCCACCGCACGATCTGGATCTCCGACGTCCATCTCGGCACGCGCGGCTGCAAGGCCGAACTGCTGCTCGACTTCCTGCGCCACAACGAGTGCGACATGCTCTATCTGGTCGGCGACATCGTCGACGGGTGGCGCTTGAGCCGCTCGTGGTACTGGCCGCGAAGCCACAGCGCCGTCGTCGACGAGATCCTGCGCAAGGCGCAATGCGGAACGCGCGTCATCTACATTCCCGGCAACCACGACGAAGCGTTCCGCGACTACACGGGGCTCACGTTCGCCGGCATCGAGCTTGCGCACGAAGCCGTCCATGAGACGGCCGACGGGCAGCGTCTATTGGTGATCCACGGCGATCACTTCGATGCGGTCGTCGCCTACGCCCGCTGGCTCGCCGTTGCCGGCGACTGGGCTTACGGGCTGGCGCTTCAGATCAACGAGATCGTCGCCGCAATCCGCCGCCGTCTCGGCATGCCGTACTGGTCCCTGTCCCGCTGGCTCAAGGACCACGTCAAGAACGCGGTCGAATACATCGGCCGCTTCGAAGAGGCCCTTGCGCTCGAAGCCCGGCGGCGGAATGTCGATGGAGTGGTCTGCGGCCATATTCACAAGGCCGAGATCCGCCGGATCGGCCAGGCCGTGTACTGCAACGACGGCGACTGGGTCGAAAGCTGCACGGCGATGGTCGAGAATTTCGCCGGCAAGCTCCAGATCGTGACCTGGGACCGGCTTTCCGAGGTGGAGCGCCAACCTGTCGCAATGCCGGTCGCGGCGGAATGACGCCCGAAAGTTCCACAGGCTCGCGCAAGCTCGCGAATGATCGAGCCTCGCATCGCGCCGCAGTTGTGCGCCGAGGGTCGAGCGGCGCGGATTTCTGCCCCGGCCACCACCCCTGGCCGTACCCCGGGCGCGACACACGCGGGTGTATCTCCTTCGCCACGAGCGTTGCTCAAGTCCCACCTGTCAAAGAGCTGTCATCGACTTGTCATGCTGACCCGCGAGAGTGCCGGTCGATGGGGTTGGGGCCCGAGGCGGCGTGAATGGGGCAAGGGTGCGTGGTGATCGCGCCCAAGCAGTGCCGCCTTTCGGTTCCGAGTTCGAACAAAAGCAAGGGGTTGTGCATCATGACGAAGACGCTTTGGCTCGCGTCCACGGCAATCGTGGCCGCTGCAATGTTGACGGGACCTGCGCACGCGGGCGGCAAGACGAAGGCCGACACGCGCGATCAGGAGATCCAAGAGCTCAAGGCGCGTCTCGACCGCCTGGAGCGTGAGGCCGAGGACGAAAAGATCCAAACCGGCTCGCGCCTGAACAAGGTTGAAGAGACCCAGAACGCGGTGCAGTGGTCGTTCAACGACGGCCGCCCGACGATCCGCTCCGGCGACGGCCGCTTCGAGATGTCCTTCCGCGGCCGCTTCATGTTCGACGTGGCCTCGTTCGATCAGGACCCGTCTGACTTCGGCTCGAGCTACGGCGCGGTCGGTTCCTGTAACCTGACAAACGTCCTTTGCGACCAGGGCTCGGGCGCCGTCTTCCGCCGCGTTCGCTTCGGCGTCGAAGGCCGGTTCTTCCGCGACTTCATCTACGAAATGCGCTTCGACTTCGGCGGCTCGAACGCGGAAGGCAGCGGCGTCGTGAACATCATGCGCGTCGGCTACACGGGCATCCCGAACCTGCGCATCCACGTCGGCGCGATTCAGCCGATCATCACCATGTACGACGCGACGTCGTCGGCCGACCTGACGACCATGGAGCGCGCGGCGGTGATCACCACGCTCGTCGGCGCGTTCGGCGGCGACAATGCGCGCCGCGGCGTCGAAGCCACATGGCAGAAGGCGGACTTCCTCTACCCGGGCGACAACTGGATGTTCTCGGCTGCCTTCACCGGCGACCGGATCGGCACCGGCCACTCGGGCGGCGCGGGACCCGCGACCGCCAACGATGAGAGCAGCCACCTGCTCGGACGCGCGGCCTGGCGCGTTTGGAGCGACGGGGTGAGCAACATCCAGATCGGCGCCAGCGGCTCGATGATCCTGAACGATCAAGACAGCCTTGTTCAGCTGCGCGAGCGCCCCGAAATCCGCGTCACCGACAGCCGCTTCATCGACGCCACGAACCTGTCCGTCGACGACGGCGGCCATGCTTACGGCTTCGAGTTCGGCATGAACTGGGAGAACTTCTACCTCGCCGGCGAATACTACGAAATGTCGCTCGACCGTCCCGGCATTCTGCCGGATGCGGAATTCAGCGGCTACTACGTCGAAGGCGAATGGATCTTCACCGGCGAGAACAAGCGTTACGCGGCAAGCGCGACGAACAACAACGTTGCCGTCTTCCGCGGTCCGTCGGTGACCTCGCCTTGGTCGCTCGGCGGCGGTACGGGCGCTTGGTCGCTCCATGCCCGCTACAGCAACCTCAACCTGAACTCCAACGAACAGTTGACCGCGCCGAACGGCGGCGTTGCCGGCGGCGAGCAGACGATCACGAACATCGGTCTGACCTGGTACATGAACGCCAACCTCAAGATGATGGGCGAGTACGCGATGGTCGACATCGATCGTCAAAGCGCGGCCGGCGTGTTGGACGGCAACCGCGATGCCGAGTTCGACATCTACCAAGGCCGCGTGATGTTCACGTTCTAAGTTCAAAGGTCCCATACCCGCGAAACTGGCCCCCGCTGCAACGGGGGCCTTTTTCGTTTCGCCGTCAGGCCGCAAACGCCGCGTCTCTGATCGTCGCCTGCACGCGAACCGTGCCCTGGTACTCGTCGCTCTTGAGCGTGACGGCCGCATGGATCGGCCTGCCTTTGCTGTTCAACAGCAGTCCACCCAGTTCCGACTGTACGGCGCGGAACGCGATCGCTTGGACGCGCCCGCCTTCAGGGGCCGTCAGCAGGCAACGCACATGCTGTTCGCCCACGATCGCCGCGTTCAGCACGCGCACGGAGGCGAGCGCGAACACCGGCTCCGGATTGCCCGCCCCGTAAGGGCCGCAGCGCGCGATCAGATCGCAGAGCCCAACCGTCGCACCCGAGGCAGACAGCGCACCGTCGAACACGGTGACCTTGCCGTCGCTCGACGCCGCGCAATGCGCGCCGAGACGCTCGGCGAGAAAGGCGGCCAGCGCCTCGATCTTTGCAGGTTCGATCGTGAGGCCCGCCGCCATTTTGTGCCCGCCGCCGTTGACGAGCAGCCCCGCCTCGCGCGCCGCCACGATCGCCGAACCCAAATCGACGCCGTTGACCGAACGCCCGGAGCCCTTGCCCACGCCGCCGTTCACAGCGATCACAACCGCGGGCCTGCCGTAGCGCTCCTTCAGCCGCCCGGCGACAATGCCGATCACGCCCGGATGCCAACCTTCGCGCCCGACGACCAGCACCGGCGCCGCGCGCAAGGCCGCATCGCTTTCGATCGTCGCGATCGCCTCGTCGAGCGCCGCTTGTTCGATGTCGCGGCGCTGGCGGTTCAACTCGTCGAGCTCGAGTGCGATCTGGTCGGCCTCCGCCGCATCGTCGCTCGCCAGCAGCCGCGCGCCGAGATCGCACCGCCCGACCCGCCCGCCCGCGTTCACCCGCGGCCCCAGCACGAAGCCCAAATGATAAGCCTCAAGCTGCTTGTCGAGCCCGGCCACGCGCATCAACGCCGCGATCCCGGCGACCGCGCCGTTCCCCGACACTTCAAGTCCTTTCGTCACGAACGTGCGGTTCAGTCCGACAAGCGGCACGACATCGGCGACCGTGCCCAGCGCGACAATGCCCAACCACTGGCGCAAATCGGGCGCCGGGCGCGCCGCAAACCATCCGCTCTCGCGCAGCACGCGGTTCGTCGCAACGCAAAGGAGGAACGCGACCCCCACCGCCGCCAGATGACCAAGCCCCGATGTATCGTCGTGGCGGTTCGGATTGGCGATTGCAAACGCTTCGGGCAGCGTGTCGCCCGGCAGGTGATGGTCGCACACGACCACGTCCGCACCGGCACCGCGCGCGGCACTGAGCGCCGCGTGCGCCTGCGTTCCGCAATCGACGGTGACGATCACCTTGGCGCCATCCTGCGCGAGACGCGTCATCGCGGCGACGTTCGGGCCGTAACCCTCGCTGAGCCGGTCGGGAATGTAGACGACGGGTGCGGCCCCGGCCGCGCGCAAGAACCGCACCAGCAACGCCGACGAGGTTGCGCCGTCGACGTCATAGTCGCCGAAGATCGCGACGCGCTCACCGCGCATTACCGCCTCGGCGAGGCGCGCGGCCGCTCGGTCCATGTCGGCGACGATGCTGGGGTCCGGCAGATCGTTCTTCAGCGTCGGGTGAAGATAGGCCGCACCCGCATCGGGCGCGACGCCGCGCGCGGCAAGCAAGCGCCCCACGATCTCCGCCGCGTTCAGCCGCTGCGCCAACGCCAACGCCGCCGACGTATCCACCGCCCGCTCCACCCAGCGCCGCCCGAGCGCCGAGCGCGCCACGCCGAGGAACGCGGGTGTCTGATCCGAAGCGACTACAGCCGTCGCGCCCATGGCCGACTCCCTTTTTGTCAGCCCCCGACCTTAGGCCCGGCCACGCCCGCGTCATAGGTCCGAGCGCATGCGAATAGGAACCACGTGCGGCAAGAACAGTCACGGATCAATAGAGCGCGCTCGATGGCACCTTGCGGATCTAGCGAATCGTCACGGCGCTTTCGCCGGCGGGTCGTCGGTCAACTTCTCGTTCTCGATTCCCTTGAGTACATTGTAGGCAGACTGGATCGCGGGCTCGCGGAAGTAGAAGCCGAAGAAGCGTTTGAGGATCGGATCGCCTTTGGTGAAGCGCGGCTCGACCGACGTCAGGTCGACCGACGTCATGACATCCGGCAATGACTTGCCCTTGGCAACCGAGGCCTCGACCTGGGCTGCGACAAGGCCGAGCGACTCGATCAAAAGGTCGACATAGGCGGTGTCCCTTTGCACGGCGCCGTGACCGGGGATCAGCACCGCGCTGCGCGTTTGCTTGAGCATCTCTAAGGATTTGATCCAGTTGCGGGGATAGCTGCCGAACGCGTAGGGGATCGGCGCGACGACGACGTCGCCCGCGGCGACGATCCGTTCGGCGGGCAGGATCATGACCGCATCGCCCTTTGTGTTGCCGGGTCCGAAGTGACGCAACTGAACGAGGCGTTTCCCGAGATCGATGTCGAGCGTGTCGTCGAACGTGACGCTCGGCGGGATGACCCGCATGCGCATGACTTCGTCCTGATGCAAGGCCGCATCGTGCGCGAAGCGTTCGAAAAACGGGCGCTCCGCAGGGTCGAGCGGCGTGCCGTCGATGAACTTGCCTTCGCCCAGCGCTTTGTTCACCTCCGCTGCGGTGTCCCGCACGCCGCCTTCACGCTCCCCCTTGAAGATGCGCTGCATCGGCGCGCCTTCCATGGCCGCACGCGTAAACGCGTGACCGACGACTTGCGCCTTTGGATACGCGTCGAGGATCGGACCGATGCCGCGGTTGTGGTCGCCGTGCCAGTGGCTGATGACGATGTGCGTGACGGGCTTCGACGTCAGCGCCTTGACCTTGGCCGCGACCTGCGTCCCTTGCGCGGGGAAACCGCCGCCGTCGAAGACGAGCACGCCGTTCTCGCCGATCACGACGACCGTGTTGCAGACGACCGGATAGCGCATCGGATCCGGGCGCTGCCCGACGTGCACGCCGGGCGCAAGCTCGGTCCACTCCAGATCGAAAAGGCCGCCCTTGGCGTGCGACTGGGCCACTGCGCCCCAAAGCGCGATCAAAACAACCACTGTTCGAAGCGCCGCATTCGCCATGGTGACCTCCCTCTTCAGGACGATGCCAACAACGAATGCGGCCGCGCGGCCAGTCACGTCGCCGTGACCGGCCGCAAGCCAGCGTCGCGGTCAGGCCTTCGCGCTCGGGCGTTCTTTTGCACGTTCGTAAATGGCGGCGACCGTCTTGGCTTCCGGATTGATCGGCTGGCCGACTTGCTTGCCGAAATCGAGGAAGGCGAACAGGTGGATGTCGGCGTAAGTGAACCTGTCCCCGCAAACCCATTGGCGGCCCGCAATCAGCTTGTCGAGCCAGAGGATTCGGTCTTGCGCGATCCGCTTCAGACCGTCCGCGGCTTCCGGTGCGGTCGGAATGCGGCTTTGAAACAGCGGCAGACCTTGGCTGTAGCGGAACCCGTTCGCCATCGGCTCCACGATGTTGAGATCGATGCGGCGCGTCCACATGCGAGCTTCGGCCTTTTCCTTCGGCGTCGCGCCGAAAAGCGCCGGCTTCGGATGCGTATCTTCGAGGTATTCGCAGATCGCCGTGATCTCGCTCACGAACGTGCCGTCGTCGAGTTCGAGGCATGGCATTTGGCCGGCCATGTTCTTCTGCAGGTACGGACCTTGTCGATTCTCCGCCTTCATCAGATCGACTTCGACTTTCGGGATATCGAGACCCTTCTCCGCCATAAACATGCGCACGGCGCGCGGGTTCGGTCCGATCGAGTTGTAGAATTTCATGGGTGCGGTCTCCGGTTTTCAACGCCGCCTGTGAAGCACCCGGCGCGTGCCCGTGTCAACGTTCGCAGGCCTCAGGCGAATCCGCGAAGAAGAAGAGATTGAAACACGAAGCGCACAAAGAGCACTAAGACGCTCGGCATCGTCTGAAGCCGACGTCACAGCGTCGGCGTTGATCATTTTCCCGCAAAGACGCAAAGACACCAAGAGTCGCGCGCGCCACCTTCGGCGCTGCGGGCGCCATTCGACCGATGGACAGGCGCTTCGCGCCGAGAAGATGCCACGGTCTTTGTGACTATGCGAGAAACGAAGGGCATCGCCGCCGCTTCCTGGTTCACGGCACAACTCGAAGCCTCTTGGTGCCCTTTGGGTGCTTCGTGTTTCAATCTTCTTCTTGTCTTCGCGCCTTCGCGGTTTCCGTGAGGCAACGCCTTCACGGAAGGCGGTACTCGCTTCGGGCATTCGCAGCGCCGTCGGTCGTGGCGCGGCCGGTGGCGACCATGTGTTTGAGGTGCGCGAGCACGGACATGCTGGCCGCGGGATGAAGCTTCTTGTCGATCTCCGAATAGATCACGGCGACGATGTCGGGGATGCGGGTCAGCCCGTCCTTGAGGCAGGTTGCGATCTGGCGTTCGCGGGCGTGGCGGTGTTCGATAAGCTTGGCGACGAAGCGTTGCGGCTTCCCGATCGGGTTGCCGTGCGTCGGATAGTAGATCTGCTCGTCGCGCGGGATCAGCTTTTCGAGGCTCGCCAGATATTGCGCCATGTCGCCGTCGGGCGGCGCGATGACGGTCGTCGACCAGCCCATGACGTGATCGCCGGAGAACAGCGCCTTCTCTTCGCGCAGCGCGAAGCAGATGTGGTTCGACGTGTGGCCTGGCGTGTAGAGGCAGTCGAACGTCCAACCTTCCCCTTTGATCACGTCGCCGTCGGCGATCTTCACGTCGGGCAGGAAGGCCATGTCGCCGCCCTCCTCCACGTCGACGCCTTCTTGTCTCTTGCCCGCACCGTGCGGACCGAAACCGAAGGTCTTGGCGCCGGTCGCCGCCTTGAGCGGTGCGGCGGCCGGCGAATGGTCGTTGTGCGTATGCGTGATCAGAATGTGCGTGACCGTTTCTCCCGCGACCGCCGCGATCAGCGCCCCGACGTGCTCGTCGATCAGCGGACCCGGATCGATGACCGCGACCTTGCCGCGGCCGACGATGTAGGTGCCGGTGCCGTGGAACGTGAACGCGTTCGGATTGCGCGCCAGCACGCGGCGGATCAGCGGCGAAATCTCGACGGCCTTCGCGTAGGCGGGATCGTAGGTGCGATCCGTCGGCAACGCCGGCAAGGTCACGCCGAGATCGGCGGCTTTCGCTGGCGCGGCCAACTACTTCGCTTCCTTCACGGCCGCGAGGAACTTGCGGATGCGCTCCGCATTCTTGCCGACGTCCGATACGCCGACGCGCGACATCGAGCGGATGTCGAGCCGCGAACCGTTGCCCTCGGCCGTGATGCGAATGACGACGTCGTCCTTGAAACCCCACCACTGCGTCGTGTCGGTCGCCTCGATGCGCCCCTCTTCCGGCACGGCCTCGACGATCTCCCACCCCAAGGCGCGGGCGGCGTTCTCGGCCCGAACGAACATGTCGCCCGGCGCGACGTCGGTGATCAGCGGGACGATGTCGGGATAGGCCTCCTGCTGTTTCGCCGCGTTCTCCGCCTTGTACTCGGCGCCGTTCTTCGAAGCGGTGCGCGCCTCCATCAACGCCACGAACACCGGCGGGTTCACGGTGTCAGTCGTGATGTCGTGGATCGGCGGCACCGAGGCCGCCTTAAGCTGCATGCTGATCGGGAGATAGGCGGAAGCCGCCGCAAGGACGACGCCGACCAACAGCGCGCCAAACCCGGCCTTCGACCGTCCGACGAGCGCAAAGATCACCCACAGCACCGCAAAGGCAACGGCCGCACCGGCGGCGTAAACGCCGTAGCGCATGAACTCGAACGCCATCGGCAACTCGGCGTAGCCATAGCGGTACACAGGCCCCGCCGCGACCACCAACACAGCCGCCGCGATCCCGGCAAAGAGCGCCAAGCGCCCGAACAATCCACTCATCCGTCACTCCCCTTCAGGGCCGTCCGCCCCGTTGGCCGCAAGTGTGGGGTGCGCGGCCGCGCCGCGCAAGGCAGCGTCTTGCCGCCGCTCCTTTACGGCGTGAGCACCACGCGGCCGACGATCTTGCCCCCGCGCAGGTCTTCCAGCGCCTGGTTTGCGGCCTTGAGCGGGCGTTCTTCGATCGGGATCGGGGCGATCTTGCCGGCGCGCGCCAATACCATGATCTCCTTCGCGTCGTCGAGCGTGCCGACATACGAGCCCATGATCGCCATCGCGCGGAAGGGGAACATCGGGATCGGCGTCGACCACGCGCCGCCGAAGAGGCCGCAGATGACGACGCGGCCGCCGCGCCGGATCGCGCCGGTCGCAAAGCGCAAAGAATCCTCGGAGCCCACGAAGTCGAGCGCGGCCGCCGCGCCGTCGCCGGTGTCGGTCATCAACTGCGAGCCGGCCCCGCCGTCCGCCGGATCGTAGACGCGCGCGTGCGCTTTCCGCGCCGCTTCCCGTTTCGCGGGCGACACGTCGGCGACGAGGATCGGCGCTTCGGGATAAAGATGGCGCGCGAACGCGTGCGCCATCATGCCGAGACCGCCGTAGCCCACGATCGCGATCGGATCCTGCGCGCCGGCGCGCGCGACCTTCTTCAGCGCGCCGAACGCGGTGAGCCCCGAGCACATATAGGCGGCCGCAAGTCCTTGCGGCACGTTGCCCGTCGCGATCAGGTACTTCGAGTCCGGCACGAGACAATGATCGGCATAACCGCCGAAGCGTTGGATGCCGAGGTTCTGCGGCCTCGGACAATGGTTCTCCTCGCCGCGCGCACAGGCCGGGCATCCGCCGCAGCCGATCCACGGATAGGCGACCACGCGGTCGCCTTCCTTCACCCCCTTCGCGTCCGGACCGCAGCGCGCGACCGTGCCTTCGATTTCGTGACCGAGCACCAGCGGCGGCTTCTGCCCGAACGGCAGCTTCATGCCGCCGCCCATGTCGAAAAAGCCTTCGTGCAGGTGCACGTCCGAGTGACACACGCCGCAGCGCGTGACTTTCAATAGAACCTCGCGCCCCTTCGGTTCGGGCGTTGCGACGTCGAGCCGCTCCAACGGTTGGCCGTAGGTGGTGACCGCTTCACAGATCATGGAATGGATTCTCCAGATTTGTTGAATCCGATCCCTTATAGCGGTTCGCCCGGCCGTGTTCTGCGAAATCGAAGTTGAATCCGCGCTTCACGGCGCGCGCGGTTTGAACCGGCTCGGCGCCAAACGCCCGCGCCCGCGAACGCGCGCACAGAGCCGGTCGATTTCGCTGCGATCCTTCGCCGTCGCCCAGATCCGCAGCATCGCCGTGTCCTCGCCCGCGCGCTCCATGGCTTCAAGAACCTGAGCCCAGCCGGTGAACGCGCCGGATGCCGCCCGCTCGCGCAGAGCCGGCATCAAGGCGTCCTTCGCTCCGCGTCCGCTGGTGAATTTCTGCGCCATCGTCGCCGTCTGCCGCTTGAGCGCGCCGGCATGTCGCTCGGGATGACGGCTCTTCCAAGAAATGACGGTCATGGGTGGGGACTCCATCAGCGCCTGCGATCGTTCGCCGTTTGTTCCAGACAAGTCAAGCACGATTTCGTTACCGCGAAAGCGCTGCCGCCACGCGCCGGCGCATGAGGTCCGTCTCCTCCACACCGAGGATCGTGTCGGACAGCGTTTCGGCGTGCTGCAGGAACGCCTGCGCGCGCGGACGCTTGTCGAAGTCGAGCGACCTGAGTTCGCTCACCATGCTCTCCGCGTACGAGCGCAGATAGTTCGACACCTCTTCGAACGCGTCCTTGTGCGCGGCATAGAACGCACCGCCCCCCGCGTAAGGCGTCGCGCCGGCGAGAAGCCGCCCCCACTGCATCGCCCGCTCGAGGCGCGCCGCATCCGGTTCGCGCGACAGATCCGGCCGCCGCGGCCCCCGCCCGCCGAACGCGCCCAGCCGCTGCACGGGCAAGGCCGCGACGATCTCCTTCGGCGAGCGCGCGATCAGCGCGTCCATCGCATCCGACGTAAGCTGGCGAATCTTGATCAGCCGCTGACCCCATTTGCCGTCGCGTTTGACGCCGATCTCGCGCACGAGCCCGCCCGACATCTGCACGAACCGCTCGAGCTTGTTCAAAAGACTGTCGGGATCGAGATTGTCCGGCCTGACCGACGCGATATCGAGCGCCAGGTTCTCCATGTCCGCGAGCAGGATATCGCCCACGACGCCCATGTCGGTCTGGCTGAACAGCGTCTCGTTCGTCCGCCGCGAGATGATGCCGGCAAGCCTCAGCGCCTCCCATGGCCGCTTCAATCGCGCGAGCACCAGAAGCCCGACATAGGGGCAAAGCTCCGGCCGCCGCGTCGCCAGCTGATCGTACATGTCGCGCACGAGCGACGTGTGCTGCTCGGTCAGCATGTCGATGCGCTTGGGCAGAAGGCCGCGCAACGCGGAGAACTCGCCCGTGCTGCCGAACAGAAGTGCGGCCTCTTCGATGTCGGCCAGCGTATCTTCGCCGCCGAACTTCGCCGCCAGCGCCCGCCGCTCGCTGCTGCCCTCGACCGCGCGTTCGACGAGCGCGCGCACGATCGTGGCGATCTCGATCTGCAGCCGCGCAACAAGGTCGCTTTGCCGCTTCGCCTCGCGTGTCAGCGTCGCGCGCGCGATTTGAGACTCGAAGTCCGCCAGCGTGACGCGTAAGCCTTCCTTCGCAAGCCAGCGCCAGAGCGTCCGGATGCTCGCGCGCGCGATGCGCCCGGGTTGTTTGAACTCGCGTCCGTCGACCAGAAAGTCGGCCACCGCCTCGCACACCAGCCGCTGCGGCGTCGGGATGCGCCGCGCGTTCATGCGCCGCAGCTGCGGTCGCAAAGCCTCGAGGATCAGGTCGACGGGAAGCTTGCCCTCGCCCGCGAGGCGCGCACGCTCCACCCCCGCCGCAAGCGTCAGAGTTTTGTCCGACGGCAGCGAGGCCAGAAACGTCTTGAGCTCATGCTCCTTCGCGGGCAGCTGCATGGTGTCGCGCAAAGCCCCACCGGGTTCGGGCATCCCCCGGATTCATCCAACACACCTCGCCGTCCCGGGCAAGCACGTACCACCGCGGGATGACGGGCGACCTTATCGTTCAATCGTTGCTGCTGCCGCCGCCGGACGAGCCCGCGCCGTCGCCGCCGCCCGTGCCGGCATCCGGCCCACCGCGCGGCCCAAACGGATCGAGACCGGAATCCACGGCCTCGTCGCCCGCGCTCCAGCTCTTGTTCTCGGGCGTCCCGATCGTGCCGTCGGCGCCGAACTTGACCATATCGCCTTCGCCCATCGGCACGTTCTGGCCCTTGTCGTTCTCGACGTTGCCGGTGCCCTTCTCGAAAAAGATCGTGCCCGAGTTGTCGTCCTTGACCAACGTCTTGACGATCGTCCCGCGGATCCCGATCGATACGCTGGGCGTCTGCAGCTTGACTTTGTCCTTGGGCATCGCGCCCGACACGAACCGGAAAGCGCCGCGCGTCATCTTCAAGGTCTGTGCGCCGGCCCCGCCGCCGCCCGCGTAAACGTACTGGTCGACGACGACGCTTGAGGCCGAACCCAGCGTCAGCCGGCTGCCGTCCGTGAACGTGACTTCGAGCGCGCCGGACGGCACGGTCTCGAGCCGCGCGTTGCGCACGACCGGATCGAGCTTGTAGATCGGCGCCTTACCGGCCTGCGGCGGCGTCTGATAGGCGTAGCGTTGAATCCGCGTCGCCTCGCCGACATTCTCGGCGAACGCTGCGCCCGTCACACCCACAAGCGCCGGAACGACGAGCGCCAGAACCGTCAAACGCATCGGACAAGCCCCTTTTTCCAAACGAAAGGGCAGAGGCGCGCATGCGCACCCTCTGCCCCCACCAGAATCGGAAATCTAGGCCTTGGCGGCCCGCCCTGCAACGCCGCGGACCCGTGCCTATGACGGCCGTTACAGCCGGAAATCAGCCCACGGGGATGATTTCGACCTGCGCGGCCGGATAGGCCCGCCGGATGCGGGCAACCTCGACCGGATCGGTCGTGACGCGCACCACCCCGGAGAACGTGATTCGGTAGGCATAACGCGGACGATTGCCGTAGTAGGCGGCTTGTCCGCCCGGAACGGAGATCTGGCTCATCGAGGGAGAACCTCCTGGGTTCGATGCGGCGCGCACTTCGTGCGCACTATGGTTAATATGCACGCAGTGCGCATTGTGACAAGTCCATGACGGTCACACGGTGAGGATTCTTCGTCGGTTGTGATCGCTGAACGGGGTCGCTATCGTCCGTACGCGGAGCCTTCGCAACCGCAGAAAACAAAGACAAAACGGTAGGGTTGCCCCAATGAAGGGACACGATTTCAAACGCTGGCGTAAGTCGCTCGACATGTCGCAGCGCGACGCGGCCGATGCGTTGGGCCTCAAGCGGCGGGTCGTCCAGTACTACGAAAAAGGCGAACGCGACGGCGAGGCCGTGAAGATCCCGCGCAGCGTGCGCCTCGCCTGCTACGCGATCACGACCGGCGTGACCGACTATCACGGACCGGAGAAGGAAAAGGAAAAGAAGCAAAAGGACCGTGAGAACGACGAGGCGCGCAACGACGCCGACGCGAAGCGCGACAAGGACAAGAAAGACAAGCGAAAGAAAAAGAAGAAGAAGAAGGACCGCGACGAGGCCTGATCAGGCCCCCGCGACCGCGGGCAGGTCCAGCGTCACCGAAAGCCCGCCGGCCTCCGACCGACCGAACGTCATCGCGCCGCCGTACAGCAACGCAATCTCTTTCACGATCGAAAGCCCGAGCCCCGAGCCCGGCTTGGACTCGTCGAGCCGTTCGCCGCGCTCCACGACGCGCTTGGCCTGTTCCTCGGTCAGCCCCGGCCCGTCGTCGGCCACCACGACCGACAGCCGCCGCGGCGCGTCGGCCGACACCGTCACCGTGACCTCCTCGTCCGCCCACTTGCAGGCGTTGTCGAGCAGATTGCCCACCATCTCCTCGAAGTCCGCGCGATCGCCGCGAAAGACGAGACCCTCCGGGCAGACCTTCTCGATCCGGATGCCGCGCCGCGCGTAAATCTTCGACAGCGCGCGCGTCAGGTCGCCGATCACCGGCGCGGCCTCGGTTCGCGCGCCGATCACCTTCGCCGACGCGGCCGTGCGCGCCCTCGCGAGATAGTGATCGACCTGCCGGCGCATCACCTGCACTTGGCGCGCCACGGTCTCGGCCAGCGATCCCGTCTGTCCTTGCACCTCGTTCGCCAGCACGCTGAGCGGCGTTTTCAGAAAGTGCGCGAGGTTGCCCACATGCGTGCGCGCCCGCGCCACAACCTCGGCATTGTGCGCGACGAGCGCGTTCAGCTCGTCGGCCAACGGCTGAATCTCGGCCGGAAACTCGCCTTCGAGCTTGTCCGCCCGTCCCTCGCGAATCGCGGCAAGCGACGTCGACACCTTGTCGAGCGGCGAAAGGCCGAGCCGCACCTGCAGCACCATCGCGATGAAAAGCCCCGCGCCCAGAAACATCGCCGAGACGAGGAGCGTCCTATTGAACCCGTCGATCTCGGCCTCGACCGGTTGGACGTCGCCGGCGACCGCAATCCGGAAAGCCTTGCCGCCCGCGCAGGGCGGCCGCCCCTCGTCCGCCTCGGCCGGCGGGAACGTCACCACCCGTTCGACGAAACGCAGCGTCTGCGTGCTCGGTCCCGCGACGTAGCCGGAGCGGAACCCTTGCGCGTTCGGCCAATCGGCGAGCTTGAGCGTGACGTCGCGCAGCGACTGCGAGCGCATGGTCTGCGTCGCCGCGGCGCCGGGCCGCTCGATCGCGGTGATCTGCCAATAGGAACCGGAAAACGCGCTCATGAAGCGCGAGGCGATAAGCGGCGCGGGCATCGTCAGCGTGCCCGCGCAGTCGAGTTCGGCAACCGTAATCACGCCTTCGATGTCGGCGGCGAGCCGATTGTCGAACCCGGCCTCCACCGAACGGCGGAACAGCGACGACAGCGCCCAGCTGCCGCCGATCAGGCCCAAAAGGCTCCAGATCGCCGCAAACGCGACGACGCGGACGGCGAGAGAGTTAGTGCGCAGCATCAGCGTCGGTGTCGGCAGCTCCTTCGTCGAGCTTATAGCCGAGACCGCGCATCGTGTGGATCACGTTGACGCCGAGTTTCTTGCGCAAACGCCCGACAAAGACTTCGATCGTGTTCGAATCGCGGTCGAAATCCTGGTCGTAGAGATGCTCGACGAGTTCGGTGCGCGACACCACGCGCCCTTTGTGGTGGCCGAGATAGGCGAGCAGCCGGTACTCGAGAGAGGTCAGTTTCACCGGATTGCCGTTGATCGTCACCCGCGCCGCGCGCGTATCGATGCGCAGCGGCCCGCATTCGATGTCGGACGTTGCAATACCAGCTCCGCGCCGCAACAGCGTACGGATGCGCGCGAGAACTTCTTCGGTGTAGAACGGCTTGGCCACATAATCGTCGGCGCCCGCGTCGAGGCCCGCGACCTTGTCGCTCCAGCGGTCGCGCGCGGTGAGAATGAGCACCGGCATCATCCGCCCGGCCCGGCGCCACTTCTCAAGCACTTTTATCCCGTCGAGCACCGGCAGGCCGAGATCGAGCACGACCGCGTCGTAGGGTTCCGTATCGCCGAGATAATGCCCTTCCTCGCCGTCCTTCGCCGTGTCCACGACATAGCCGGCGTCGCGCAACGCGCCCGCGAGCAGGCGCGCGAGGTCCGGATCGTCTTCGACTACGAGAATGCGCATCAGCTCTTCACCTAAGGTTCAGCGGCCGCCGTTCACGCTCAAGATCTGGCCGGTCTCTGCATCGGCGAAGATAATGAGCACTTGTCCGTCCGGCGTCAGCCACTTCACGCGGTAAATCCACCGTCCACCGCGTTCGAAGGGCCCGTCGGCATCAAGATGGCGCCCGGGGAAGCGTTGGGCAATGCCTGCGAGCACGACGCCCAGCGGCAAGAGCCTTGGCGCCCGCTCGTCGCCGCGCCCGCGTCCGCGGCCCCGCCCGCGATCGTCGTCTTGTGCCACGACGATCCGCCCGTCGCCGGCCAAGACCGGGACGCTCACCGACGGCAGGGCCGTGGCGGTCGCGAGCAACAGGGCAAGAAGAGTTCTACGCATGCGCCAATAGATAAGGTGAACACACTGAACCCAGCATGAATAGAGCACTCAGACCACATTCAGACGCAGCGTCGCAATATCTGCGCCAAGGGTTGGATTTGGCCCCCTTACAACAGGAGTTACCTTGATATGCGCAAACTTGTGACCGCCGCTGCAGCCGCCTTGACGCTGAGCACGATGGCGCTCGCGACGCCCGCCTTTGCCGACCACGAAGACGACGGTTACCGCCCCGGCCGGCCGAACGTCGACCAGCCCTACAAGGGTCCGAATGCTGGCCCGGGCTATGGCAATCCCGGCTACGGCAACCCCGGCCACAAGGACTACGACGACGACTATCGCGGCGACAACCACCGCGGTGATCGCTGGCGTGATCGCCGTTTCGACTTCGACCGCCACGGCGGCCGCTTCGACAGCTGGGAGCGCGGCTGGCGCCACGATCACCGCTGGGGTCCGCGCCACGGCCAGTCGCTGAACTACTGGCAGATCGTGCGCCGTCTCGAGCAGCAGGGCTTCTACGGCGTGCGCGGTTTGCGCCCGGCGCGGCACGGTTGGGGCTGGCGTGCGTTCGCCTTCACGGGCCGTGGCCATCCGGTGATGCTGCGCATCAACCCGTACACGGGCCGCGTCATCGACATACGCTACGTCTAAGCAGAATCAACTCTGCGTGAAGCGAGCGCCGGACGGAAACGTCCGGCGCTTTTCTTTTTGCGCGCGCTACGCGGTCACCGACGGCCAATAAGCATCCGCGCCCGCCGCGCACGCGGTGCGCCCGATGCGCTCGGCCCAAAAAGCGTCGGCGCCGAACTCCGCGCGCCACGACCAAAGCCGGCGCGTCGCAAAGTGAAGCGAGTGCTCTTTCGTGATGCCGATCGCGCCGTGCACCTGATGCGCGATCGAGGCCGCAGCTCCCGCCGCCTCGCCCGCGCGCACCTTCGCGAGCGCCGCCGTCTGCCGCAGCCGTTCGGGCGCTTCGAGATCGCCGATGGCGGCCTCCGCTGCAATCCCCGCAGCTGCTGCATGACCGGCGAGGACCGCAAGCTGCTGCTGTATCGCCTGGAAGCCTGCAATCGGCTTGCCGAACTGCACGCGCGTGCGCGCATACTCGACGGTCTGCATCAGCACGCGCTCGAGTGCGCCGGCGATCCCTATGGCCCGCAGCGCCGCGCCCGCGCACTGGAGATACGCGCCGTCGATGCCGTCGACCGTGGCGCCCGCCGTATCAGCGAATGCGAAATCGTCGCGCGGCTCGCCCGCGATGTTGGTGCCGCTCGATTGCTTGCCGCGCCGTGTCGCGACGAGTACCGCTTCCTCGGCGCCCTCGGCCGCCAGAAGCACGTTCGCCGCGTTGCGCCCATAGGCGATGCGCAACGCCTTGCCCTCGAGATGCGCGTGATCGCCGTGCCGGTGCGTTCGCCCGTCGAGCACGCCGAACGTCGCCGGCCCGCGCGGCACCTTCACGTTGCGTGCGGCGAGCAGACCGCGCACCACGACGGTCTCGCCCAGCGGAATCGGCACGAGATGCCGCGCGCCGGCACGCAGCAGCGCGGCCGCGTTCGCCGCGCGCTCCTCGACCGGCGCATCCCGATCGGCCAACACGTCGAGGAACCCCGCCTCCTCGACCGCATCCCAAAGCGCGTCTTTCCAAGCGCCGCCTTCCGCGCGGTGCAAAACCTCCGGCGTTACGTGCTGCGCGAACAGACGATGCGCGGCGTCGTGAATCAGTTGTGCGGTCTCGCTCATCGCTTCACCTCAACCCCAGACCGCGCGCGATGATGCCGCGCAGAATCTCGCGCGTGCCGCCACGCAGCGAAAACGACGGCGCGACTTGCGTGAGATAAGCCTGCACGCGCCGCATCGCATCGTCCGCGCCGAGCGACGGTTCCATCCCGAACAAATCGTGCGCGATCTCGGGAATCTCCTGCTCGAACACCGCGCCCACGTCTTTGACGAGCGCCGCTTCCAACGCGGGATTGGCACCACGCTGCAGCTGCGTCGCGACCGAAAGCGACAGACGCCGCAGCGCGTGGAGCCGCGCCGTGAGCCGCCCGAGCCCGATCGCCACCCGCTCGGACGGCGAACATCCCGCCGCCGCAACGAGATGTTTCAACAGCATCATGCTGGACAAGAACCGCTCCGGGCCCGACCGCTCGTAAGCGAGCTCGGCCGTCACCTGCGCCCAACCCTGCCCCTCCGCACCGATCAAAGCGTCGTGCGGCAGCAACGTGTTCTCGAACACGACCTCGTTGAAGTGTTCGTGTCCCGTCAGATCGGCGATCGGACGAATGCGAATGCCCGGCGTCGAAAGATCGACGAGGAACTGCGAAAGCCCCATCTGCCGCTGATCGGCACCCTCGCCCGTGCGGAACACGGCGATCATGTAGTGCGCTTTGTGCGCCCACGAACTCCAGAGCTTCGTGCCGTTGACGCGCCAGCCGTCGTTCGTTCGCGTCGCCCGCGTGCGCACGCTCGCGAGGTCGGACCCCGAATCGGGTTCGCTCATGCCGATCGCGAAATAGGTCTCGCCCTTGGCGATGCCGGGCAGCACGCGTCGGCGCTGTTCTTCGGTGCCGAACTTGAGCAGCAAGGGTCCGCTTTGCCGGTCGGCGACCCAATGCGCTGCCACCGGCGCACCGGCCGCGAGCAGTTCCTCGATCACGACATAGCGCTCGAGCGCCGAACGCTCATGCCCGCCATAGGCCTTCGGCCAGGTCAGCCCGATGAATCCGCGCGCGCCGAGCTTCCGGCTGAACTCGGGCTTGAACCCGCTCCACGACTGCGCCTTCAGCTCGGGCGCGAGCGCGCCGAGTTCGGCCGCCAGAAACGCCCGCACCTCGCCCCGAAGCCGTTCGGCTTCCGCAGGCAAGGTCGCGGACTGAAAGCGAAAGGGGAGCGGTTGTGCGAGATCCATGGCACCCACTATGGCGCATGAATCAAAGCACTGTCATCCCGTGGGTTAGAGCTGGAACCGTTTCTGCCGGCGGCGCTTGCGGCGCACCGCGCGGTCCCGCACCACGAATCCGGCGAGGAACCCGGCACCGATGATCATGGCGGAGATGATCACCGCGTCCATACGGCATCCTCACGATAGTCGAACTCGCCGCGCAGGGAGGACATCGGACGATAACGCGTACGCATGTCCCGCATGTGGGCCGTCAGCGAACGCACGCCGAAACCCGCAGCGTAACCAATGCCAAACAGAACCCCCACTGCGACGAACAAATCCATTTACCGGTTCTCCGTTCTTCTGATCGGATTTTTGTTGCGTCCCAACCGGACCGTGCACTCTGGCGAGTGTGTTCGCCGAACATCAGTGCGACTAGAAACGCCCGCAGCGCCTTGACACTGCTTCGTCGTTTATGAGCGGCGATCTTTCGCCGGTCAACACGCGAAATACGTTTTCGCCGGCGCGAACGCGCGCAGAGATTTGTATCCCCATGTTTCCTGCGCCGCGCGAAACGTCGAAGCCCTTACGCGCGCCATGCCGACAAGTTGTGAGCACCGATCGACTGCGCGCCCAAAACGTAGTGACGCGCGCCGTCGACCGGTGCAGCGCGCGAATCACTTCCGTAGTTGAAGGCGAAAATGATGTTGCCGCGCCGACGCACGCGCACATCTTCCGGCAATGCCGTCGTCTTCACGCCCGATTCGTCGAGCACGAGCTGGGCGACGTCTGTCGCAAGATCGCGCGTCGGCCAAACGCCCAGATAGAACCGCTTACCCCGCCGCACGAAAGCGGGGCTACCCGCCGACAACGTCCCGAGAACGTCGAGCCCTTCGTGGGATTCGATCGTCTCGCTCCACACGCCGCACGAATACTGACGGTTTCCCCAGGTCAGTTCGCGCACCACGCCCGGCCGCAAGCTCTCGACCCGCGCAACCTTCATCGGCAGAAGAGTCTGCAAAGGTCCCGGCGGCAGCGATTCGGGAATCTGGAAACTCTCCGTCTTCGCCCCCGTGCGGATGCCGAAAACGGCAGCCCCGTCGAACGCGGCAAACGCACGCGCCGCCGCCGCGCTCACGTGCGGAAGGCTCGGCACGAACACGGCGCGATAGCCGTCGAGATCCTGCCCCGGCCGTACGATGTCGACGTCGACCGCCAAACGCCGGAGCGCCGTGTACCAGCAGAACGCGAGCGCCAGATAATGGAACGACCGCCCCTGCGGCTGAATCTGATGCATCCACGCGGCGTCGTAGTCGAACACGAGCGCGACCGGTGCCTGCGCGCGCGGCGCGGCACACGCCTCGCGCCACCAGTCGGCGTCAAGCTCGCGCGCGACCGCGCCTGCTTCGGTTCCGCCCGCATCGAGCACATTGTCGGGCCGGTTCAAGCCCGCGTGCATCTGCTCTTGCGCGAACGGCGCCTGACGCCAGCGAAAATAGCTCACGACTTCCGCGCCGTGCGCCAACGCCTCCCACGTCCAAAGCCTGACCATCCCGGGCGCGGGCGCCGGATTCCACAGCGCCCAGTTCACCGGCCCCGGTTGCTGCTCCATCACCCAGAACCGCCCGCGCCCGACCCCGCGATAGAGATCGTGATGGAACGCGGAAATGTCGGGATGCCCAGTCGACGCGAAGCGCACGCGCTCGGCATCCGAGAATCCCGTCGTCGGCAAACTGTCGGTAAAGCCCAGCGGATACGAATCCCAACTCGCAAGATCGAGGTCCTGCGCCACCCGGTAGTGATCGAAGTCGAGAAACGCCCCCATGAAATTGTGCGTAACGAATCGGCCGGGCGAGAGGCGCCGCAAAATCTCGACCTGCTCGGCATTGAACGCAGCTACCTGATCGGATGAGAAGCGGAAGAAGTCGAGCCGGTGAATCGGGTTCAGCTCCGTGACCGCTTCCATCGGCAAATCGATCTCGTCGAACGACCGGTAGGCCATGCTCCAGAAGCGGTTGCCCCACGCCGCGTTCAGCGCATCGACCGCGCCGTACTTGCGCGCGAGCCAAGCGCGAAACGCAGCCGCGGCCGCCGGCGAGTACGAGCGCACCGTGTCGTGACAGCCGTACTCGTTGTCCGTCTGCCAGCCCGCGACAGCGGCGTGGCGGCCATAGCGCTCGGCCATTGCCGAGGTTATGCGCCTGCTCTCCGCGCGATAGGTCCCGCTCGAGAAGCAATAGTGACGCCGCGATCCGAATCGCCGGACGTGCCCGTGGGCGTCGTGCGGCAGCACGTCCGGGTACTGGTCGACGAGCCACTTCGGCGGCGTCGCCGTCGGCGTTCCCATCACGATCTTGAGACCGGCATTGCCGAGCGCCTCGACCGCGCGGTCGAGCCAATCCCAAGCAAAGCGTCCGGGCTCCGGTTCGATCGCACTCCATGCGAACTCGCCGATTCGCACGTAGGAGATGCCCATATCGGCCATGCGCCGGGCGTCGTCCGCCCACAGCCGCTCCGGCCACTGTTCCGGGTAGTAGCAAACGCCCAGCATGAAGTTTCCTTAATCGAAGAGGCCGCTTCCGCCAGCTTTGCGGCAGAAAGGCGCGGCGCCAAATCCGCCCCAATTTCGCCCAATGCGGGACCGAGTGACAATGGAGGCTAGCTCGCAGCCCAACCCGGTGAAAGAATACCCAACAAAGCGGTCAGGGGCCGCTTGGACGCGAACAGCAAATGTCTCTGGACGAATCGAACAACGACCTCACGGCGTCTCCCGATCCTTGGGAGCAGCCGCCGCACCGCACGCGCCGCCCATGGTGGTTCTGGCTCGCAACCGGCTTCGGCGGGATCATCCTGTTCTGCTCGGCGGCCTTCGTCGCGCTCTACTATCTTTACGCGCCGGACCTGCCGATCACGGCCGATCGCCTCGGCGAACTCAACCGCACGCCCTCGATCACGCTGACCGATTCGAAAGGCAAGATCTTCGCGACCCGCGGCGCGGCCTTCGGCTACCGGGTCAAGGTCGACGAGATGCCACCCTATCTGCCGGCGGCCTTCATCATCACCGAGGACCGAAGATTCTATTCGCACGGCGGCGTCGATGTCCGGGGTCTGTTTCGCGCGCTGTTCGCGAACTGGCAGGCAGGCAACGTCGTCCAAGGCGGTTCGACGATCACGCAGCAATTGGCGAAGAACACCTTCCTGAAGCCCGAGCGCACTTGGTCGCGCAAACTCAATGAGTTGTTCCTCGCCTTCTGGCTCGAGCGTCACTATTCGAAGGATGAGATCCTCACGCTCTATCTAAACCGCATCTATCTGGGGTCCGGCGCCTACGGCGTCGACGCGGCGGCGCGCGAGTACTTCGACAAATCCGTGCGAGAGGTGACGCTCGCCGAAGCCGCGATGCTGGCCGCCTTAACGCGTGCGCCCTCGCGCTACTCGCCGGACGCGAACCTGAAGGTCGCCCAGCAGCGCGCCGCGATGGTGGTCGATCTCCTGCTGCAGGACGGTCAGATCAGCGAAGAAGAAGCGCGCAAGGCCAAGGCGAACCCCGCCAAACCCGTTCTGAAGGAAGGCGTCGAAAGCGCGAACTACTTCGCCGACTTTGTCATGGATCAGCTGACGAAGCTCGACATCCGCCCGGAACAAGACATGGTGGTCCAAACGACGATCGACACGCGCCTGCAGACGGTCGCGCAGCAGACGCTCACGCGGGTTCTCGACAAGGACGGCAAGGGCCGGGCCGTCACGGAAGGCGCGCTCGTCGCGATGGAACCGAACGGCGCGATCCGCAGCATCGTCGGCGGGCGCGACTACACGCAATCGAAGTTCAACCGCGCCTATCAGGCGCGCCGCCAACCGGGCTCGTCGTTCAAGCCGTTCGTCTATCTCGCAGCGCTCGAGCACGGTCTGACGCCCGACGACATTCGCGACGACGCCCCCTACGAGAATCGGGGCTGGTCGCCCGACAACTACGACGGCACGTATCTGGGTCCGATCACGCTGCGCGAAGCCTTGGCGAAGTCGATCAACACAGTCGCCGTGCGCATCGCCGACGAAGTCGGCCGGCGCAAGGTCATCGCGGTCGCCCAACGTCTCGGCATCATGTCGCCCCTGGAACCGAACCGCTCGCTGCCCCTCGGCACGTCGGAGGTGACGCTCTATGAAATGACGCGCGCGTTCGGCGCCTTCGCGAACAACGGCAACCGCGTCGACCCCTACGTCGTTCTCGAAGCGAAGACGACCGACGGCACTGTGCTTTATCGCCACCCGTCCGCGCCGCCGATCCCGGTGATGAACCGCCGCGCGCTCGAAGATATGAACCAGATGATGTTCGAAGTCGTGCAGACCGGCACGGGTCAGCGCGCCGACCTCGACCCGCGCCCCTCGGCGGCCAAGACCGGCACGAGCCAAGAATGGCGCGATGCTTGGTTCGTGGGCTACACCGCCGACATGGTGACCGGCGTGTGGCTGGGCAACGACGACAATTCGTCGATGCAGCGTGTGGTCGGCGGCGGCCTGCCGGCGAGCATCTGGAAGAACTACATGCTGGCCGCGCATCGAAACGTGCCGATCCACGGCATGCCGGGCATCGACATGTACGGCAACGACGAATCGTATGCCGACGCCGATCCGGAAAACGCGGACAATCCCTGGGTCGAGCGCGGCGAAGATCCCTATGAGCGCTCCCGCCCCGGCCGCGAACGCGGCGTCATCGAAGAATTCTTCGACGGCCTGTTCGGCGACGGCGAGACGGCTGTGCCCGTTCCGCCCCGGCCGCCGCAGCCGCCGCGCTTCAGTCCGCAGGCGGCAGCCACACCGCCACAGCCCGCGCCCGCCGTCGAACCGCCGGGCCTTGTCTCCAGCGTCGAAGAAGCACCGGACATCGAAGATCCGACCCCGGTCGAACCACCCGCGCCCTCCCGCGAAGCGCGCCGCGACGTGCGCCCGCCGCCGGAACCCGACGGTCCCTACCGGCAGCCGGAGGCGGACGAAGGCTCACCCTTCTGAGCGCTGGCAATCGTTAACCTCCGGCCGCTAAGTTCACGGGCATGTGGTTCTTCGTCCGGCTCTTTCTGTCGCTCGCGGCGGCCGCAGCCCTTGGGCTCGGCAGCGCCTATTGGGCCGTCACGCGCGCGGGCGCCGAGGTCGCGAACGGGCCCTGGACGACGAACCTGACGACCGGCGGCACCGACGCGGACGCCTACACCCGCGCGAACGTCGCGATCGCGGGCCTGCTCGCCTTGAACAAGCACGAGACGATCTATTACAGCGCCAGGAAAGACTCCGCCGGTGCGCCGCTCGACGGCGCCTGCACCTATCGTGTCGAAGGTCGCGATCCCGACGCACGCTGGTGGAGCATCACGGTCTACGGACGCGATCACTTCCTGCTCGACACGCCGTCGCGCCGCTTCTCGGTCACCAAGACGAGCGTCGTGCGCGGCGCAGACGGCACGTTCGTCGTGCGCCTGTCGACGGTCGAAGAGCCGTCGAACTGGATCGCGACGTCGCCCGACGGCTTTCAGCTGACGCTGCGCCTCTACAATCCGGCCGCATCCGTGAAGGGCGATCCGGCAACCGCGCCGCTGCCTTCGATCGTGAAGGAGGCGTGCTCATGATGCGCGCGGCCGCCTGGATCGTTTTCACGCTCGTGCTCGCTGCCGGCATCCACTGGGCGGCGGTTGCCGCGGCGCCCGGCGTGATCATGTCGCGCGCGATGCAAGTGATGGGCGCCCGCGGCGCCAACACGATCGCGCACACCGAGCGCGCCACCGCCGCTTCGCGCAACATCGTCAAGCCGAGCCCCGACTTGCTCTACTCGGCCTGCGTCTTCGACCTGACGACCCAGCCGCTCAAAGTCACGACCGCAGCCCCCACCGGCACCTACTGGTCGGTCGCGTTCTACGCCGCGAACACGGACAATTTCTTCGTGCTGAACGACACGGCCGCCAAAGGCCTGTCCGCGACGATCGTGCTCGTCGGCCGTGGCCAAAGCGTGCCTCCGCAGCCCGAGGGCACGATCATCGTAGCGGCGCCGACCGACCGCGGCGTCGTGCTGTTCCGCACCCTGGTCGACGACGACGCACGCGAGCCGGACCTCGATCGCCAGCGTCGCGAGGCAAAGTGCGAACCCGTATACCGCCGCTGAGCGGTCGGATAGACTTGGGGGCCCGCCTCTTCAGCCGAGCGAACCGATGATGACCCGCCTGCCCCGCCGCGCGATCCTGCTCGCGCTTGCGTTCTTCGCCGCAAGCCCTGCCTTCGCCGCCAAGAAACCCGCAAGCCCCAAGCCCGTCAAAGTCACGTTCGTGACCGACTGGAAGGCGCAGGCCGAACACGGCGGCTTCT
Organism: uncultured Flavobacteriaceae bacterium; assembly: GCA_964561925.1. Taxonomy (GTDB): domain Bacteria; phylum Pseudomonadota; class Alphaproteobacteria; order Micropepsales; family Micropepsaceae; genus SZUA-430. The sequence goes on along the minus strand of CAZLRW010000012.1, from coordinate 2,522 downwards.
ATCAGGCGCTCGCAACCGGCCTCTACAAGAAGGCGGGCCTCGACGTTTCGATCAAGCAGGGCGGCCCCGCCGTGAACACGCCGCAACTGATCGCGGCCGGTGCCGTCGATTTCGCCATGGGCTCGAACCATTTCCAGCCGCTGAACCTTGTGGCCGCGGGAGCAGACGCCGTCGCGGTCGCCGCGATCTTCCAGAAGGACCCGCAGGTGCTGATCACGCATCCGCGCGACGACGTGAATTCGCTCGCCGACATGAAGGACAAGCCCATCATGATCTCGGACGCGACCGTGACCACGTGGTGGGTCTGGGCGAAAGCGCGCTACGGCTTCAATGACAAGCAGATCAGAAAATACACGTTCAACCTTGCCCCTTTCCTGACCGACGCGAAGGCGATCCAGCAAGGCTACGTCACGTCCGAACCCTACACGATCGAGACCCAGGGCAAGATCAAGCCGAAGATCTTCATGCTCGCGGATTACGGTTACCCGGGTTACTCGAACCTGATCCTGGCGCGCGGCAAAAACGTGCGCGAGCGCCCGAAGATCGTGCAGGCCTTCGTCGACGCCTCGATCGACGGCTGGAAGAGCTATCTGACCGGCGACGCGAAGCCCGCGAACGACCTCATCAAGCGCGACAATCCGGAGATGACGGACGCGATCATCGCCCAGGCGATCGTCGAGATGAAGACGCGCGGCATGGTTCAGGGCGGCGACGCGGAGAAACTCGGCATCGGCGCCATGACCGACACGCGCTGGGCGACGTTTTTCGACCTCATGAAAGCGAACAAGGTCTACGACGACAAACTCGACCCCAAGAAGGCCTACACGCTCGCGTTCGTGAACAAGGCCCGCGGCGTCGCCAAGCCCGCCGCCAAACCCAAACCGAAGACGCCATGACGCCGGCTGCGGATCGGGGCGCCCTTGCTCCTCACGTTCGATAACGTCACCAAGGCCTTCCCGAACGGCACGCGCGCTCTCGATGACGTGTCGTTCTCGATTGCGGAGGGCGAGTTCGTCTCGCTCGTCGGCCCGTCGGGTTGCGGCAAGAGCACGGCGCTGCGCCTGATCGCGGGGCTGACCGCGCCGACGTCCGGCGCGATACGCTGGGGCGGCGCGAAACCTGCGATCGGCTTCGTCTTCCAGGACCCGGCGCTGATGCCGTGGGCCAGCGTCGAAAAGAACGTGCGCCTGCCGCTTGAGCTTGCCGCCGCAGACGCCGCCGACGTCGCCCGCCGCACCGCGGATGCGCTCGCGCTTGTCGGCCTCGACAGGTTTGCGAAGTCCTACCCGCGCGAACTCTCCGGCGGCATGCGCATGCGTGCCTCGATCGCACGTGCGCTGGCCGCGCGGCCGTCGATTCTGCTGATGGACGAGCCCTTTGCCGCACTCGACGAGTTGACGCGCGAGCGCTTGAACGACGAACTGCGCGAGCTTTGGGCGGCGAAGAACCTGACGATCGTCTTCGTCACGCACTCGATCTACGAAAGCGTCTATCTCTCGTCGCGCGCCGTCGTGATGAGCCCGCGGCCCGGCCGCGTCGTCGCCGACATCGCGATGGCCGAGCCGAAGGCGCGCGACCCCGAGTTCCGCGTAACCGCGATCTACGGCGAACGCTGCCGCCGCGTTCGGGCGGCGCTGAAGGAAAGCGGCGCCGCATGACCCGCGAAAAGCTCCTCGCCTACATCCTTCCCGCCGCCGTCGCGCTCGCCGTTCTCGGCATCTGGGAGTGGGCGGTCGACGCGTTCGAGGTGTCTCCGTTCGTGCTGCCCGCCCCGACCGCGATCGTCGAGGCGATCGTCGCGGAGTGGGGCCCGCTCTTCGCCTCCGCCTGGATCACGCTCAGGATCACGATCCTCGCCTTCCTGCTGGCGCTCGTCTTCGGCGTGTTCTGGGCCGTCGTCTTCGCCCAGAGCCGGACGATCGAACGCGCGTTGTTTCCCTACGCCGTCACGCTGCAGGTGACGCCGATCGTCGCCATCGCGCCGCTGATCCTGATCTGGGTCGGCATCGACAACGCCGAACGCGCGGTCTTGGTACTTGCGACCATCGTCGCCTTTTTCCCGATCCTCGCGAACACGGCGTTGGGCCTTCGCTCCGCCGACCGTCAGCTGCATGAGCTTTTCGATCTCTACGGCGCGACGCGGTGGCAGCGTCTTTGGCGGCTGCAATTCCCCGCGGCATTGCCCTACCTGCTTGCCGGCATGAAGATCGCCGGCGGCCTCGCGCTCATCGGCACCGTCGTCGCCGAGTTCGCAGCCGGCCTTGGAGGCACGACCGGCCTCGCCTGGGCGATCACCGAAGCGGGCAACCGCTTGAACATCGCCAAGATGTTCGCGGGCCTCGCGCTGCTCTCGCTCATCGGCACCGCGATCTACAACCTGCTCGGCCTCCTCGAGCGCCGCTTGCTCAAGAATTGGCACGAGAGCGCGCGGCCCAAGGAATGACGTCAGTTGATCCTGACGCACACTCCGGGAACGACCGCGCAGTACGCGAATCCCGCGATCAAGCCATCCATGGCGCGCG